>JABMQA010000613.1 GCA_013203545.1 Bacteroidota bacterium | reverse complement strand
CCCATCCTGGTCATAATCTATCCAGCGTGCGTCAGTCACCATACCGGCATCTTTTAGCCCTTTCATTCGAAAATCTGTTACATCCTTAAAAATGCCATTTCCATCGTTTTCAAGAAGAAACTGATCGGGTGACAATCCATATGCCCCCGGTACAGATCCCGAACCCACGAACAAGTCCAAATCACCATCGCCATCAAAGTCGGCCGCACGCACACAGGATCCATTATAAGCCATAAAAGGCAATGATCCTTTTTCACACTTATTAAATCCTCCTTTTCCATTGTTTAAAAGCAGCCTGTCAGCCAGCAACGGATCCTTAACGGGTACCTCATTGCCTCCCCGAACAATGTACAGATCTAAATCACCGTCTCCATCAGCATCAAACAAGGCTGCATCTACATCTTCTGTGTAGCGGTCCTTTATAAAAAGAGGTACATGCAATGGACTGAAAGTTCCGTTTTTTTGTTGTGTTAACAACACGGCTGCCTGCCCTTTTGCCCCACCCACAAACAGATCATCCAGCCCGTCACCATTTACATCACCAACAGCCATAGCCGGTCCCTCTGCTGATAAATTATGAGGTATCAGGCGCTCACGGTTTAAATCCACATAAGCATCTTCTTTGTGCATGTACTCAAGTCCCGGGATCCGGAGCCGGGTAAACAATTTTTCATTATCATTTTTCTGTTTTTTTGTTGATACAGGTTTCTCAGCCTTTTTCATTTCTAATGTTAAAATCTGATCAACCGGCACATCATTGAACACTTGTTCCGTCCGGTCGGGCCAACGCACAACAAGTGAATCGATCCCATTTGTTGGCCCTAATCCAAAATGTAACACATCGGAGGTGGCGGACATAAATCCCCTTGTAACAAATTGCTCAGCGACTATTTTTTGATTTTTACAAAATAAAGTAACACGGGTTCCTACTGCTCGTGTGTTCAAACCTTTTCCTTTTAATACAACAGATAAATAATGGTTATTCAATAGTGTTGCAGCATTATTCCTGTAGATAAAAGCAGAGCCATTGATATTGTTGACAATAAGATCCAAATCGCCATCATTATCGAGATCTGCATAAGTTGAGCCATTGGAATAAGACCGGGTGTTAAAGCCCCATGCTTCAGCCATATTCGAAAATGTGAGATCGCCGTTATTCTTAAAGATATAATTGATATTTGGATACAGTGGCATCTTCTCGTACAACACCTTATTCGAAACATCACTGTTATCCCGTGTCGGAAAATATCTGTTCCCTCCTGTTAAAAATTTGACATAATCCAGATCATTGGCCCGGCGATATATTCCATTGGTGATAAAAATATCTTTCCATCCGTCATTATCAACATCACAAAACAAAGGCGACCAACTCCAGTCAGTGGCGAAAATCCCGGCCAACCGTCCAATTTCGCTAAACATTCCCCCGCCCAAATTGAGTTGGAGCGTATTTCGCACAAACTGGTGATAATACCCGTAGTTTAGCTTCATTTCAAAGAGTTCCCGGTCATCTTCCCCTCCGGATTGTTTTAAAATATTTTGCTCATCCGGCAGCATATCCAACACCATCACATCCAAAAGGCCATCGTTGTTGAAATCTCCAACATCATTACCCATTGAGGATCTGCTTGTATGCGCTATCATTTCTGTCAATCGCTCTGAAAAAGTGCCATTACCGTTGTTGATATATAAATAATCATTTTCGTGGAAATCATTTGATATATAAATATCTGGAAAACCATCGTTGTTGATGTCACAGATATTTACTCCTAAACCATAACCAATCTGACTGCTATATATACCTGCCAGGCCGGTGATATCACGAAAAATACGCCCTCCTTCTGCTTCGTCATTTCTGTACAACCTGTCACCTGCGCGTGCATCATTACCAAAGCGCAAAGCGGCACCACCATAACTACGGGAAGTATGTACCGAATGGTTCAGCAGATACATGTCAAGATCCCCATCCATATCATAGTCAAAAAAAGCCGCCTGGGTAGAAAAGCCCTGAAAATCAAGTCCGTAGCCATGGGCTTCCTCTATAAATGTTTGGTCACCCTGATTAATGAATAGTTGGTTTCTTCCCTGAAGACCCTTGTAATTCCCGACCTGACAAACATAAATATCCAAAAAACCATCCCCATTCACATCTGCCATCGTAACACCGGTCGTCCAATCACCCTTTCCTGCCACCCCTGCCTCATCTGTGATGTCTTCAAATCTAAGATTTCCCTTGTTTAAGTATAATTTATTGGGGTTTTGATTAGAAGTGAAATACAAGTCTATCAGACCATCGTTATTGATGTCTCCTGCAGCAACCCCTGCGCCGTTATTGAAGTAAAGATATTCAATGATATTAAATTGCTCGGTTTCTGTCAGTTTGTTTACAAAATTAACACGGGTAGTGGAAGGGGATAACAACGAAAATAAATAATCTCTTTCTTTTTCCTCAGGGTTACAGGAAAAAAGCAATAAAAGTACAAGTAAAAAAAGAGTTAAATTTCTCATGAGTAAAAATCACAAAAAGCAAGCACCAGATTGTAAATAAATAACAAAAAACAAGCACCAAAATACAAATAAATCTCAAATTCTAATGACTCAAAAATCAAACAAATTCTTGTATATATGCTGTTTGGATTTTGTTTTTTCAAACATTGGATATTATTTGTTATTTGTTTTTTGAGATTTGTTATTTACTCATTGGTTCTTTAATTCAAAAATTGTATGGTTATATGGATGGACACTCATTCACTCATTGATTAAGCACCTTAAAAACCTGTAACGTATCGTTGTTGCGGGCGATGACCAATATTTCACCCGTTGAGGTTTTTACTTTTAATATATCCCTGATCTCTCCATCAAGATGAAATCCCGATAATTTTGATGGGACATTTTTAAAACCTCCCCGGCCGTCGCCCAACAAAAACGATCCATAACTGGCATCGTAACGTCCAACTTCCGGCTTCACATTGTACAAATTACCGCCGAGTAAGATATCAATATTCCCATCACCGTTATAATCACCAACCTCCGCTGCCAAAACCGTGGAAAATTGCACCTAAACCTGTAAAGATTTTCTGATAAAATGCCCGAATCCATCATTAATAAACAGGGAGGTTTCCAATTCATAAACATCTAAATGAATAGAATTTTTCAACTGCTCCGGTGTAAAAATATCTGTAATCTGCTGACCTTTATACATTTCATATTTTGGATACTTTTTTATCAATCCTGGCAATTGTCTGGTCAGATCATGTTTTAAGGCCAAAGGATACGATGTATCACCTTCAAAAACACATATAATTTGCTCCGCTGTACCATTCAAATCAAAATCGTTAACATACATACTCACCGGTTTTTCAGGTGTTGCATGAAACCTTGAGTTTAACCCATGGTTTCCTGCTACAAAATCCACATCCCCATCGGCATCAAAATCGCCGGCTGCCAGGCAATTCCACCACCCATGTGTTTTATCATGAGTAAAAGCTTCCTTTTCTTCTTTAAATGTACCGTTCTCATTCAAAAATATTTTCAACGGCATCCAATCTCCTGCCAGGATCATATCTTTATCTCCATCCCCGTTTACATCTTCCCACAACATATCACGGATCATTCCAACATCTTTAAGCTCCGGGGCAATTTGGGCAGTTACATTTGTGAAATTTCCCTGCCCGTCATTTTCCAATAAATAGCCATTTACCGGCACGCCGTATAAAAACGGCTTAAGGCGGAGACCAACAAATAGTTCTGTTACTCCATCGTGATCAAAGTCTTCAGCCCGGACACATGATGTACTCTCATACTTTCCCGCAGGTAGTATTTGCGATGATTTGACAAAATGCCCCGTGCCGTCATTTATATACAAACGATCGCTCAAAGCCGATGAACTCAACGGAAATTCATTACCTCCACTGGCAACATACAAATCCAAATCCCCGTCCTGATCCGCATCAAACATAGCGCAATCTGTATCCTCTGATATTTTATCTGTTTCAAACAATGTTTTATCAACCGGCACAAAGGCACCATTCGCGCGCTGAATCAGCAAGGCTCCCGGTTGTCCTTTGGCACCACAAACATAGATGTCATCCAGTCCGTCTCCATTTACATCACCTTTGCACATACGCGGCCCTTCGGTTGACATCATGTTATAAATTATCCGTTCCCGTTTAAAATCATCAAAATCATTCTCTTTGTGAATGAAATTTATTCTGCTATCCTCACTTATATCTTCAAAATAATTATTTTCAGAGCTTAAAGAATCTACCATGTGCAGTGACATTGTAAGGGCATCTTTCTGATATAAAGTTAAAATCTGATCTGTTTGTACATCTGTCAAAATTGTAATCCGGTCATCCGGCCATTCAATGATGAGGGAATCTACTATAGTTAATGAACCCAATCCCAAATTAGGGCGGAAATCAACCGTTGATTTAAATCCGCGCATCGGCATTTGCTCCAGATATACAAAATCGCCTTTATGTTTGGCCGTCACTTTGGCGCCAATAGCATCTGTATTTCCGGGGTCACCCTTTAAAATTACTTTCAGATAGTGATGGTCAGGCAACTGATGATTGGTTTCATTACGGTAAATAAACATAGGCATATTCACATTGTTAACCACGAGATCCAGGTCACCGTCATTATCCAGATCGCCGTATGCAGATCCATTTGAATGACTCGGCATAGCTAGCCCCCATGGAACCGCCATATTTTGAAATTTGTAGTTCCCCATATTTTTATAGGCATAACTGGGAATTTTAACCGAGGGAATAGCGTCAATCAGGGTTTTATAATCCACATTTTTACCTGACACGATAGACTTAACCATATCCCGGTTTGAAAAATATTGAATATAATCCTGATCGGTCAGATCCTGATAAATACCATTTGCTATAAAAATATCCTTCAAACCGTCATTATCGAGATCCATGATCAAGGCGCCCCACGACCAGTCGGAAGCATATACACCGGTCAGCCTGCCAATTTCGCTGAAAGTGCCGTCAGCATTGTTTAAATGCAGCATATTACGTGTAAACTGGTGGTGGTAACCATTTTCAATATTCGAATTGTAACTGTCCCAGCTATCAAATGTTGTTTTTGTTTTTAAACGATAGTCATGTTCCGGAATCATATCGGTCACAAATATTTCCGGATAGTGATCGTTATTTATATCGGCCATATCAGCTCCCATGGAAGCTGCAGAAATGCACCGCATCATGTCTACCAGTGTTTCCTTAAATGTTCCATCATGATTATTGAGATAAATGTAGTCTCTTTCAAAAAAATCATTCGACACATATATATCCATCCAGCCATCCTGATCGATATCTCCCACAGTCACACCCAATCCAAATCCAATCACGCTTCCATAAATACCAGCTTCAGCACTAACATCCGTAAATTTATTGCCATCGTTTCTGAAAAGTTTATCCCCACCTATAGAATCCCGGATAAAACGCTGATTCTCTTTATGATCAAAACTGCCAATGGCTTTAAAAGAATTGTTCAACAAATACAAGTCAAGATCACCGTCTTTGTCGTAATCAAAGAATGCTCCGTGTGTAGAATAACCGGGATCATCTATACCATAATCTTCTGCCTGTTCTGTAAATGTCAGATCCCCGTTATTGATATACAATTCATTCCGCTTTTCATCGCCTTTTACATTTCCCGAGTTACATACATATATATCCGTCCACCCATCTCCATTTACATCGGCAAGGCTTACACCTGTTGACCATTGACCCTTGCCGGCAATACCAGCCCGGTCTGATATATCTTCAAACTCAAGATTTCCCTTATTCAAATACAACACGTTAGGACCCATGTTAGACGTCATAAATATATCGATGAGCCCATCATTATTCACGTCTCCCAAAGCCACACCACCACCATTGTAAAAATTTCGGTATGTATATATATTGAATTTTTTTTTAAGTTGCTCATCGTAATCCAGGTGATTGATAAAATCAGCATGGGTAACAGAGGCAGGCATGAGTGTAAATAGTTGATTGGCAGACTGTTTCTCTTCCTGGTTGCTACATCCATAAAAGAACAGTGGCATCAACAGCCATATGAATCTGATTAAAACCCTATTTAATAAACATCTCCTAACCATACTATTATTCCAAATCTTTGGTAATCTCTTCATGTATTATCCCTGCTTTTGATGTCGAATCGTTCAATTCTTTTTTTACTGACATGTCAGTAAAAACAGCCCACGCGTGCAATTCATCTTCCATAAATATGGTGATGCGACGATTACCGTTAACCTTTACATAGGCTATTCCCCGTTTAGGATGTTTTACTTCTATAAAGCCATCACCGTAAATTTTTTCATACCATTCTAATACATTTGCTGCGAGATTATCGGAAGATAGCTTTTTATTCCATGGGGTCCATCCTTTATAAAGAAACCGTACCGGCATTTCATAAATTTTGTCCTGGAAAAATTCAGGATAAAAATCCATAGTAGCCGGATATTTTAATTCATCTTTCAATTCATTTTCAACCGTAGTATTAGCCGATCCTTGTTTGATCAGTCCTTCCCGGTTTAGATTCCAGCAATGGGTATAAAAGTCCTTTTTAGGCATTCCGAAGTATATCCCCATAAACAAAGTATCATATCTTACTTCACTTGCCAATTCATGCTTCAACATGCGTTCATATTTTGATCCTGGTGAACATCCGTTAATTATTAATCCGGCAATCAGGACCGGCATAACCCATAAAATTCTTGTCTTCATAATTTTCAATTAATATTTATAAAACTCCAATTTATCATTATTTCTTACAACTGCAATTATCCTGCTGCCAAAGGTATTCAAAATCTTCAGATCTCGTATCTCCCCTTTGGTAAAAAGCCCCGATAATACGGAAGGAACAGTACACCATGTTCCTTCTGTGTTCCCCTTTAAATAAAGACCATAACCCGCGTCATAAATCCCTGTTTCCGGTTTAGCTCTATACTGGTTTCCTCCGATAACAATATCACATATTCCATCATCATCGAAATCATCAGCAATTATAGCGTAAACGGGTGAGAACTGGGCTTCTACAGGAAGGAAATTCAGGTGAAAAGAGGCCAAACCGGTATTGATCATAACACAACTTTCCAGGACCCGGGCATTTAATTTAACTGCCCGCTGCAACACTTCACCTGGAAAAATATCTTCAATAGTTTGCTCTTTATAATCCTCAAACGTTTTATATTTTTTTTCAAGCGCAGGAATTTGCTTTATCAAATCATTCTTCATCACTACAGGATATGATTTATTTCCATTGTAAGTACAGATTATCTGTTCAACGCTCCCGTTCATATCAAAATCATTTACGTACATGGTTACCGGTTGCTGTGCTGAAGCCTTAAAACGTGAATTCAACCCATGGTTACCCAACACAAAATCCACATTTCCGTCTCCATTCAAATCTTTTGCAATAATCTTTTTCCACCAGCCTTCCGTATTCGATAAACCAAACTGTTCAGATTCGTCTGTAAAGGTACCATGATCATTAATAAATATCTTTACCGGCATCCAGTCGCCCACTATCACCATGTCCGGATCTCCATCATTGTCCACATCAGCCCAGGTCATATCAGTGATCATGCCGATTTCCTTTAAACCTGGTGCTCTTTTCCCGGATACATTTGAAAAATTGCCGTATCCGTCATTTTCCAACAGGTAACCATTTACCGGAACGCCATATAAAAAAGGTTTTAAACGAATGCCTACAAACAGGTCTGTATCCCCGTCATTGTCATAATCTGCAGGTTGTACACAGGAGCTGCTTTCGTACCTGTCTGAGAGCAGCGTTTGAGGAGATTTTGAAAAATTTCCCCGTCCGTCATTAATATACATCCGGTCGAGTAATGCTGAAGAACTTTGCGGAAATTCATTTCCACCACTGGTTACATACAGATCAGGATCGCCATCACCATCTGCATCAAAAAAAGCACAATCGGTATCTTCCGATATTCTATCTGTTTCAAACAGTGATATATTCGTTTTTTTAAAATGTGCCTGCTCATCCTGTACAAACAAAGCTCCCGGATAACCCTTTGCACCACAAACATACACATCATCCAGCCGATCGCCGTTCACATCGCCAACAGCCATATGGGGACCTTCATTTGATAACATCTGGAATAACAACCTGTCGCGTTCAAAATCCACAAAATCGTTCTCCCTGTGTGTAAATTCAAGACCTTTTATATATTCCATTTTTTGAAAAACAGGCGATGGATGCTTCTCAGGGATATATAAAAACCTGTTAATCGTTTCTTTTTGATCCAAT
>JABMQA010000612.1 GCA_013203545.1 Bacteroidota bacterium | reverse complement strand
TATTACATATCTTTGCTATCTTAATTTATCACAATTTCGAAGGTCTTCTGACCTATAACCTACAATTCTTTGATAACTCAAAGATCTCAAAAAAGGAGAATAACCATGGACAACTCAACCTCAGAACAACCAGTGGCACTGATTTCAGTGTACCATAAAAAAGGTATCATCGAATTCCGCGAATTAAACGAATTTTAATTCGTTTAATTCGATGAAAGAAATTCACGGGTTGCCCAAATTTACTGATAGTAATAAGGAGGGCGCCTTTGCGTGAGATTTTATGAATAGTGGAGGCCAGGCTACTTGCTTTTTATAATTTTCTTCGTCGTCACCTGATTTCCGGCTATAAGCCTGCAATAATACACACCTGCTGGCAATGCTGCCCCAATCATTTCAACCGAATATTCTCCGGCAGGCTGAATCTCATCAACAAGTATCGAAATAACCTTTCCACTCATTTCATGGATTTTAAGGCTAACATTTGAATTGTGGGATAAGGAATATTCCACCCGGGTTGAATAGGAAAAGGGGTTCGGACAGATGCTCAAATTTTCATTGGAATAAGTCACTTTTCCCAAACCAACCAAATTGCAATTAAACGCATATTCGAGTACCTCATCTTTTCCCTGCCGGATTCCCTCGATGGTCGGCAGGATTTCAATGTCCGGAACAATCCCGATCCGCTGGGTGGGTGTATAATCCGGGTAAAACGTTCCCAAACCGGTAAAATACGTCGAAATAGAGCCGGGCAGAAGGATCAGTGAAACGTTACCATCAGCGGCCATCGTCTGGCTCCCTATTTTAATAGAACCGGGATGTTGTTCCAATCCCATACAGGTATATTCCGCCTGACTGATAGTGCGGATATCAAACAGAATGATAAGTTTTCCGTCGTAGACATTGGAATTGTAACTACCGATATTAGTATTCAGCCAGTACAAAACACCGGGATAATGATGATTTGGAACTGTGAACCTGGCAATATTTATGGGTTGTGTATAAAGATAGTTTACGAGTGTCCACAGCGTTCCCTGGGGATAACTCCGGATATCAAAAACAATGGCATCCGTATCCCATAGGTCGTTCATCATATCCCCGATCTGGTCAACAGTAAGGCGATCCATATCAACATATCCAAAATTACATGACTGGTTTATAACAGTATCGTACCAGACCGGGCAGCTATTCTGAAGAAAATTGTAAAATGGTGTTGAAGTCCAGTTCCTTTGAAGGGTGTACTGATTAATCCCGTTTTCATTTTCAACGGTAATGGGAAAACTGCCATAAGGGCCAATAAGAATATCGTCATGAATATTTTCAGCAATGGCAGCATCATTTGACCCCTTCGTATAAAGTTCGATACTATCTCTCAAAGTTTCAATTTCAACCCCATCAATGGAACGGATAATATCTCCGGCCTTTACTTCAGTTACCGAAGGGTCAACCTTGGTAATAACCGTTTCATTTTCAAAAAAACCAATGGCAAAACGGGGAAAATTTGTCCCGATTATCGAATTCATAACACCCCCAAAAGTGAAAGCATGTGAATCATTAATCCGCTTTGCGACTACCATGACGGCTTTGTCGTATTCTTTGGCTGACTGGGCTTCGACAAACAAAGGCAAAACCTCCGATAGTGTCAGATCCCAGTCCTGGTCCATAATGTTTTTATAGGGATAAAAATAATTCAGGATATTCCAGTATCTGAATAAGGCAAGAATACGCAGGTTTTCATCCGGGTAGTAAATGGTACTGTTATAGAGGATGTCTGCATCAAAAGTGGGATTGCCACCGGCAAAAGCTTCACCAACGAGGCAATGTGGCCGTGGCCTGAACCGTACCCTGATGGTATCCAATGCATCTTTAACCTGTTGTGAAAACACATCACCCTGAATCCATTCCAGGGTTTCCGGTGATTTGATGTCAGATGCAGCCGACATCGCAACCACCAACAAGTCAATATTTTCAGGATATGATTTGTTATTCTCCGGTATGGAATCAATTCCGTTGTTTCCATTAAAATCCGTGTTTTGAGTTTGATGATCATCTGAAACCTGAACGATCCGGCCTTGAACCATTGCAAAAATTAAAAGGTTACAGAACAGAATGGTTAATGTTTTCATGGTTTATCGAATTGTGATTTACTTCAGCAAATGTAAGCGATTAAAAAGGAAATAGAAAGATTGTCACGATTGGTAATATAAACTTCATTGTGGAGTCTTTCCTTGATTTATTCAGGTGAGGCCGTTTCAAAGAATAGCCCAATGCTTCGCATAAATTATTTCTTGCTTCGTCAATGGTATCACCCTGGCTTGTTACAAAGCATTTTGATTGCAACTGAGCTTTTTTTAATTTCAATTTCAGTAATTATTTAAGGTGTCATAGATCGATTCATTATGCTTTTTGTTAAATCGGTTTGTTCTTTTACTTTCAGTTCCTTTTCTATTTGCAATTTTTCTTTCATCAATACACTCAGCTAAAAAATATTCACCAAAAGCTCCTATATGTAGTTTCATTGATTCTGCTAATATTTTTTTGAAAAATTAAGAATAAATTTATATATTTGAAAAATTAATTCTAAATCATAAATATCATCTATAATTATTTATCCCATAATTTCTGTATTTGCTCAGGATTTACCTGAATTAAGGATTCAAACCGGGCATAAAGATGATATAAATAAAATCGTATTTGACCCTAAGGGGGAATTTGTTGTTAGCTGTAGTAATGATAAAACAATTAAAGTCTGGGATGTTGAAACCGGTAGAGAAATATATACACTTATTGGTCATGAGCAAAAAGTAAATATTATTGCAATTAGTCCGGATGGTAAGTATTTAATTAGTGGAGGTGATAAAAAGGAAAAAAATATTATTATTTGGAATATACAGTCAGGGGAAAAAGTTAAGGAAATAAAAGGATTAATCGGCGAGGTCTCTGATATTTCTATTGACCAATTCGTGGAAAGGGCGGTCATAGTTGAAGTTGGGGGTGATTTCACAACCCGGGTCGGGGTCTGGAATTTGAAGACGGAAACAATAGCAGTTCAATTTGAAACGCCAAAGCATTTTTTTGCCAGATCTGTAGATTTTGATGCTGATTATAATAATGTGGTTGTTGCTGGTAAATGCCTTACCAAGAAAAAGACCAATAATATTTTAATATACAATTCGATGGACGGCTCCGAAATCGCGAATTTTGAAGGAACTGCGGATGATATTTCTGATATTAAGTATAGCAATGACGGAACACATATTTTGAGTATCGGCACCAAAATACAGTTGTGGATTGTTAACTCAAATCAAAACGTAAAAACTGTTGATGGCAATGCTAAAACAGGTTATTATGGCCCAACCGGACGTTACGGTGTATTCGGCATAAGAAAAAATATATACCTGTGGGATTTTGTAAATGATTCTGTAGTTTATGAAATTAATGCGCACGACGCAACTGTTACATCAGTTGCAATTAGCCCGGATGGCAAATTTCTTCTTTCTTCCTGCAAAAATGGTGTTTTGAAGCTATGGGATTTTCAAAGCGGTAAAAACATTCCGCATTTTAAAGGCCGGAAAGCAGATAAAATCAATAAATTGGTGATCAGTGGAGATGACCGGTTTTTATATACTGTTGTTGACGATAAGAAAGTACAGTATTGGGATTTCGATAGAATGAAGCTAAACTTTTTAACCATCGAATCGCAAAGAAGTAATCAGAACTTTACTGTAAAATCAATTGATTTCGACCCCGGTGGCAAATATGCTGTAATTACCCCAGATTTAGTTAAAGGTGTTTTTATTTACGATATTGAAAAACAAGAAAAAATCAGGTTTCTGAAAAACACATCCTACCTGAATAATGCCATTTATAGCTCCACCGGTAAATATATTGCCGCTGGTGGAAACGATAATAAAATTGTCATCTGGAATCCGGATAATGAAGAGCCCGCATTTAAATTATCCGGACATATTTCAAATATTAATTCTTTACGATTTTCCAAAGATGATAATTTTTTATTTTCTGGTGGCGACGACAAAACGTTGAAATATTGGGATGTTATGTCTCGATCATTAATATGCTCGGTTCCAACCAAATATTACGTGAATTCTATCGCAATATGTCCGGATGAAAAATATATATTAACGGCTTGTGGAAATAAACAGGATGTCTTTCGAAAAAACGCAACTGAGCTGGTGGAATGGGACAGATCGTTACTTAGTGAATATAATAAGAAAGAACCGGTTGTTTTCCCTAAATATTTCACAGGCCATACATATCCTGTAATGGATGCTGTTTACAATTCTGATGGAACAGTGCTTGCAAGTTGTTCTGTTGATAACAGTATAATAATTTGGGATAAAGAATCAGGCAACATACTACATGAATTAGAAGGTCATAGTTCAACAGTAAATTCACTTGCTTTTACACATGACGATAAGACTTTAATTTCTGGTGGATCTGATGCATTAATCAAACTCTGGAATGTTGAAGGAGGCAAAAACACGATGAACATTCTCACATTTGATAATGGCGAAGATTATATATTTTTCACACCTGATCATTATTATTCCTGCACCAGGGATGGCATTAAGAATGTCCATTTTGAACTTGATAACAACATCTATTTGTTTGAGCAATTCGACTTGCGTTTAAATCGGCCGGACATTATTGCAGGGATACTTCCTCATGCAAATCAGAGTCTGGTAAATGCTTATAACAAAGCGTATCAAAAGCGATTGCATAAAATGGGATTTACACTTGAAATGCTTGGTACGGATTTTCACATACCAAAAATTAGTATTACAAACAGCGAATCAATTCCTTACTTTGTAAACGATCCTGCCATTCAATTAGAAATTGAAGCGAAAGATGATTTGTATAAGCTGAATCGTATAAATGTGTGGATTAACGACGTTCCTGTTTTTGGTATGAAAGGAATAGATTTAAGCGAAGAAAATGCAAATTCGATTACAAAAACCATAGAGCTAGAATTGTCAAAAGGGAACAATAAAATTCAGGTTTCCTCACTTAATGAAAAAGGTGCTGAATCAGTTAAACAGGATAAATTTGTCTATTGTGATGTTGCGATTGATAAATGCAATTTATATGTTATTGCTATCGGTGTTTCTGAGTTTGAGAACGATGCCTTTAATTTAGGCTATGCTGCCAAAGATGCAATTAACATAGTTGAGATATTCCAGGGACAGCAAAAAAAATACAATAACATTTATACAACTATAATACAAAATGATGAGGCAACTCGCGAAAACATTATAGGAGTTAAGGAGGTGTTGTTGGATTCGAAGGTGGATGACATTGTAATTCTTTTTGTTGCTACACATGGCTTGTTGGATGAAAATTTGAATTATTACCTGGCAACTTCTGATATTGATTTTTATCATCCTTCCCGCAAGGGTTTAGCATATGAAGAACTTGAAAATATACTTGATGGAATTCCGGCACGTAAAAAACTATTATTGATTGATGCCTGCCATTCTGGTGAAGTAGATGATACTGAAATAGAATTTGTTGATAATACTTCAGACCTGGAAACAGACAATAATTCGAGTGTCAAATCCAGGGGGTTTAAACGAATTGCAGACTCTGGATTGGGTGTCTCCGGCAGCTTTGAACTTATGAAGGAATTATTTGCTGATTTACGCCGGGGAAGTGGGGCTGTGGTCATATCCTCAGCCGGAGGAAAAGAATATGCTTATGAATCACAAGAATGGAATAATGGCGTATTCACCTACTCATTGCTCGAAGGCTTAAAAACCAATAAAGCTGATTTAAATGACAATGGATCCATCACTATAAGTGAAATGAGGGACTACATTTTTACAAATGTCCAAAAATTAACCAATGGCAAACAAAACCCTTCAGCAAGAAGGGAAAATTTAGTCGATGATTACACAATATGGTAAATATAACCAATCTTTAAAATGAAAGCAGTATCAGAAAACACTGTTAACGAAAGATCATTTAATGACGCTGTGGAATTTGAATCAAAGTTTGAAAAGATGACATGAGAATAGTCATATTTAATGTTTAACTAAAATTTTATACAAATGAAAACAAATCTATTTTTTGTTTTATTCGTTTTATCACCATTTTTCTTGTATTCGCAGGAAATTGAATATAAAAAGATACAGGGTGTTGAGAAAAAAGGATTTAAAGGATTAAAGAGTATTGTTGATAAAACCACAGACAAGGTATTTGGCCATTATACGTATTATCGTCAAAATGACAGTTTAGCTATTGATTTTTTAGATGTGGATTTGAACGTCTTTAAGCATGAAAAAATTGAGATATCAAAAAATGTGGAAATTGATGAAGGGATCTACAACGGAGAGTCATTTCTGTTTTTGGTTTCTGCTGATGGCAAGGCCAATGCATATACATATAATCTTAAGGGAGAACGAATATTGAATAAGGAGCTTGAATACTCAGGCACAGAAAGTATAAGTGTTTTTCCTTCTAATGATGAAGATTGTTATTACATCGTGTTACCAAAATATGAAAAAAGAAACTATGGATATAATGTTCAGAAGGTTGATTCCAGATTTAATGTGAAGTGGGAAAAGGAATATATACCAGAGAAGGGATATATTTCAGTTGAAGCAGCACAATCAGGTAACGGTCGATTTATTTTAATTCAGCGAACATCACCAAAATTGTATAGTAAAGTAGCCTATGCAGAGTTAGTTTGCTTTGATGATATTAATGGAGATTTACTTTTTAAAACACCTTTGTATGATGATGAAATTACAGCAGTTCCTTCGCAGATTTTAATTGATGATGAGCAAAATATTATTGGCGCAGGTGAATTTTTTGAAGGGGTCAAAGCCAGGAATGTAAAATCAGAAGGAATTTTTGTATCAAAGCTCTCTCCGTCGGGAGAAACCATAAAATATAATAAACATACCTGGGAAGAAGGGATTCAGAGTCAGTTGCGAAAAACAAGAACGACTACAACAGTAAGTGGTAAAAATAAGGTTTATTTTCATAAATTAAAACAAAATGAAGAAGGAGGATATCAGCTTATTGGTGAAATTTTTAGTGCTTCAAAAGGAGGAGCAGCTGTTGGAGTAACAGCCAATTTGCCAGGCGTCTTTGGTATGGCCGGGGGTACGCAAAACTCCAAGAATTATATTGCAGCTACCACTTCAGGGCGGTATATAGGAAAAGCTAAAAGTAGTCAGGCTGCCTCATCAATAACTACCCAGGATTTTATTATAATAGAATTGGATTCAGATCTGGAACTTGAAGAAGTACGAAAAATTGAAAAGGAATATACAAAAATATATATTTTTCCCCCGTTTACATTTGTTGGCGGATTAAAACTTGCAAAAATTATTGAAAGTTATGGATTCTTTGACTTTTCTTTTACTACTGAAGTAGCTGGAACTGACGAACAAATTGTAGTTTATAATGCTGCATATGCAAAACATCCCCACGTAGGTGCATTTAAAATTGCAAAAGGAGTAACTCCGGTAGTAGAAAAAATAGAATTTAAAGAACTAAAAGGTGATAGTGATAGAAAAGGTAATAAAAAAAGTGGGAAGGAAGGACAAGCTGGAATAGCTAAATCTGTTGATGGTCAGATGCTTGTTTATTTCTTTGTTAAGCGTGATAATAAAAGAAAAGGAAAGAAAAACAGGAAACAGTCCGGGGCAATTTATATGTATCTCGAAGATGTTACAGAATAAAATTGTATCCCTTCGGCCACAGACATCTTGCCCATGAATTGGGAATGGTGTATTATCTAACCTACACGTTAATCCACAAATTTCAACATAAAAACTTTATTTGCAATTAAAAACATAATCCTTTCATGTGCTTATAAATGTGGATTGTGAATCCCCCAATCCTCAATCTGTATGGAAGGAAAGTTTCCCCAAAAATGATTACTGTCAATTTCCTCCATTACCAATATAGTTGCCATGTATGCAATAAAGAGAAGCACGTAGTACCCGGCATTTTTAAGTGAAATGCGGATGTTGAATTTTCGAATCCATAAAATCAAAATGGCAATTGCAAGAACCGGAAAGGCAATCGCGGCAGTATAAAAATTCAAACCAAATAAATTCATCATGCTTTCGATCTCACCACCATAGTTTTTCGCCAGTGCCAGCAAACTTCTGAAGATTAAATAGAATGAATTGGCCAGCAAAAAGGCAGAAAAAATATTCCATTTTGCGGATTTCTTCTTTGAATTTCTGATCATGAACCAGGAGCCGATAAACAAGATAATACTGACCAAAGGTCCGCCGAGAGATCCAATACTGTATTGCCTGGCGGAAATATCAACCAAAGGAAACTCCATCACCAGCGACATGCCGGCCGGGATTCCCTGAATCCAGTAAAAAATACAATGCCCAAGTTCGTGAAGCAATGTAGAGATGATACCAGTGACAATCACAAGAAAGAGAAATTTTATCCTGTATTTCATTTTTGATTGTGGGTGGTTAATGATTGATAACAAGCCTTCCCGATGATAAAACGGTTTGGCCCGATAGCAAGCTGACAATATAAATCCCCGGAGCTATTTGTTCTGGTAATTGAAAAACACCTTTGCCCTGAGATACCTGATAGATCTCGATTTGCAATGCTGCCATCGTTTTTATCTCAATTGCAAGGGTTGGCGCATGGCCCGGCATATTGATATCGTAATTTATCGAGAGTTGTTGTATTGCAGGGTTTGGGTAAAAACGGAAAATGTTTTTGCCTGAACCCGATGGCTCAGTAATTCCAACGGTGAGATCATCGAGAAGGTAAATGTCAAAATTGACAACCGAATCAGGTTCCATAATGTAGTTAATTTCAGCAGCAATATTTTCCCAACCAATAGATGGAATCAGATGCAGAATTTCATTTTCGCTGAAAACATTCGATAAAACCCTGATAGTATATTCTCCTTCGAAAGTTGTAGTAAACCATTGATCAAGTACGAAGGTCTGTTCAGGAACAGGTTGTAACTGATTATCGAAAACAATACCCGTTAGCGTGCCCATAGCTCCGGTAGAATCGTTTGTTTGTCCTATCGTGGGTGAGTTATCTTTCGAATAAGTATAATTAATGTATGAGATCGATTGTCCGGGATATGGTTTCATTACTCCGGCATTGGGGTATTCACCAAAAATAAGTTCGCTTGTCATGTATTCAATGTATCCCCACATATCAATTCCCCAGGTTACTTCAATTAAATCTCCTTCGACATTGAGAGCAAAGGGATCAGATAAATTTTCGTTGTCCTGCACAATGATAAACCCTTCTTCTTCAGTGATCTCAAAACTCAACAATTCGGTTTCTCCTGATGAGCTTGATAGCAAAATACTAACAACTGGATATTCTTCCTGGTCTGCAAAAAAGTATCCGAGTTCTAGTGTCCACTCACCTTCCACAAAAACAAGTTCGTTAGGTAAAATGACAGGCAATACGATGGGGTTGGAAATGATCGGGGAAGCCCAAAGTGTTAAGGCGGCGTAGAGTAATATCTTTTTCATGATTTAGTATTTTTTGATGAAGCAGTTGCAAGACCCAAAGGTATAAAATGATTTTTATTCTTAAATGAAAATGTCAACAATTTTGTTGTAATAAGACGGATGTACCCGATAAATTTTTGTTGTATTTGGAAGAAGAAATCAAGGTCCTAAATAAAGGATGTATTAAATATGATTGTAAACACTGCTCCCTTTTCGGAGCGGTTTTTCAATGAAGTATTGAAACCATGGTTCATGGCAATCTCACGGCTGATGGTCAACCCGATGCCCTGTCCCGAATTTTTTGTACTGAAGAAGGGGGTAAACAGCCTTTCCTGATGCTCAACAGAAATACCGGATCCATCGTCTTCAACCCTTAACTCGTTGTTTTCCGTATCCAGAATAATCGATACCGTGCCCTCCGAATCAATGGCTTCCACCG
>JABMQA010000611.1 GCA_013203545.1 Bacteroidota bacterium | reverse complement strand
CCCTGGAGGCAGGGTGTAATGACTATATATCCAAACCCATTAAAAAAGATGTACTGAAAGAAATGATTTCGAAGTATAATTATTAGCTGTTGTAGTAATGGGGTTCTTTTTTTGCGGGAAAAAAATTAACCACTGAGACGGTAGAGTAGAGTGAAAGGAAGAGCGGTAATGGGTAAACCTCAATTTCAGGCCTCTTCCTTTCAACCCCCTCATCAAACCGTACGTGCGGTTTTCCCGCATACGGCTTTCCTATAAACTTTCATCGTTGGGCTTTCGCAGGGCGTAGGCCAGAAGAACTATACGGTACAAAAAGTCCGTAATCCTTTACCAGCATTTGGTATGCCTGCTGACCATACAGGCGGGTTCTTCGTTGGCTTTTGCGATTGTAATACCGATACAAACGCTGACGCAAATATTCGTCTAACCTCCTGAACGCTTGTTGCGTATAGCTGACTTTTTCGATTCTGTAATAATTCATCCATCCTCTCAGGATGGGGTTTAACTCATCCACAACCTTTGCCGGTGGGTAATGCCCTATCTTCTTGAGGGTCGTGTCCAGATTTGTCCGTATTTTCTTCTCGGATTTGGATTTTGGAAAAATATTCCAGAACCTTCCGTGCTTTGAAAATATACTCTGGTCGTATCTGAACGTAAATCCCAAAAAATCAAACGATTCTTCCCGGGCTTGTACCACCTTGCTCTTTTCTGTATTTATCGTTAACTCCATTCTTTCGAGATAGCCATGTACTTTGTCTATGGTTTCCTGATTGATATGCTTGGACATCAGTATGAAATCGTCTGCATAGCGTATCATTCGTATGCCCAACCTGGCAAAATACCCATCTGGTTTGTTTACTATTCTATCCAACAGGTTCATGTAGATGTTTGCCAGCAAGGGGGATATTACCCCACCCTGGGGCGTTCCCTTCGCATTGCTCTTCCCTCCTGTGTATTCACCAGCCTCTTCAACTATGGGTACTTTTAACCATTGTTGGATCAGGGCTATTACTCGTGGATCGGATATGCGCTCCTTCACCGCTATCATCAGTTTATCGTGAGGAATGGTGTCGAAGTATTTGCTAAGGTCGGCATCATACACTGTCTGGCTACCGCTTTTAAGATTGTTACGAATTTCTGTTATTGCTAACTTGGCCGAGCGTTTTGGCCTAAATCCGTGTGATGATTCATCAAAGTCTGCTTCAAATAAGGGCTCTATTACCAGCTTACAGGCTTGCTGTGCTACCCTGTCTTTTATCGTTGGTATGCCCAGTGGCCGTTTGCCTCCGTTTTCTTTCTCTACCCACACTCGCTTTACTGGCTGTGGTTTGTACGTTCGCTTCCTAAGTTCTTCGCCTAATTCTGCCAAAAACTTTTCCCGCCCGTATTTCTCCACATCAGAAAAGGTTTGCTTATCTACCCCGGGGCTTCCGTCATTGGATTTGCTTCGCTTGTATGCCTCGGCCAATATGTGCCTCTGGAATATCTTGTCGTAGAGAACATAAAACTTGTATCCTTTTTCCTGCTTGGCTTTCTGATATAGTTTTAGTTGTAAAAGCCGTACTCTTTCCTTGTCCGTCAGCTCCTTGCGCTTTTTCTGCGATAAGCGGCCGATTTCCTGTTGAACGCTTTCCTGAATACTTGTTTGTTTCATCAATTCTGTTGTATGTGCTTTTATCTAAATCGTTGTTTATAGTAATGTCCCTTCCCTACTCCCAAGTTATGTTGTCTTGAGTATCTACAGTACTACGAACATCTCCGCCACCCTCGGTCGGTCGGCTGGTCGGCCTACCCCGTTAGGGCTTCCCAAGTTCATGCGCTACCCTCTCTATGCACGCCATCCCATCCTACACCGGATAGCTCTGAATGTGCATGTTGTCGTTGCTTCCATTCAGATTCCAGGCTTCACCATCTCCGGAAGGTTGGCCACTATCAATTTGCGTAACGATGCCTAACTGGGTTCATTTGCATTACGGCTTACATAGACGCTCATCATGAACTTAGCCCGCTTCGTTTCCTCCACGAACCTCATGACTGCTTCAGACTGAACGACAAAGTGGTCTGTGTAATCTTTTCATATTACCGGGTTATTATTAATTTTATGCACGCTTCTTGGCGTACCAGAGCCGCAAAGTATTTAATTAAAGTACAATTACCAAATGGAACAATTTTAAAAACAACTGATGCATTTCTCTGATATGTAAAGATATGTTTTTTATTCTTAGCGCCTTTGCGAGAGATTTTGTGAATAATACAAGCTAGCGATAAAGGAAAATAAATTAAAATACCCTTGTTCATCAGGCTGTTTCCAGCTCCATATTGGAGTATTCATTTGTCACCTCAAATTCATATTCAGGATATTCATAAATCGCCATCCTGGGTTCCGTTTCACCAATTGAATACCCCCAAATGCTTTCGTAATCAGACACATCCTCCCCGATATCTTCAAGCTGGCGCAGGTATTCGCTGATTGATTTTGATTCGATGATGATCACCTTGTCCATTTGCTTCATCATGGGTGTATGTCTTCGGGTGTGGTCCAGTTCAAACTCGAGGATTCTTCTGCCATAACGGGTTATACCAATTGTACGGAAAGTCAGGCTCTTCCCTACCCCTGGCAGGTTCAGCACATTTCTGTCGGTACCGAGAAAGGGTAAATTGGTCTTTTTCATCAGATCGGAAATATTTTCCACCAGCAACTCAGCGTTGTTGGGAAATTCCCGGATCAGGTCGAAATATTGTTCAGGAATCTTTCCAAAAACTTTCTCCTCCATTTGCTCCTGTACAGCGCGCTCGTTGGTAGCAAAGTTGAAATTGTTTTCCATGTATCCCTTCACACTGAAGGTATAATAATTCACGATCCCGATTTCATTCAATACTTTCCTGAGTTTTGCAACATGCCCGCGCCGGGATGCAGCTGTTGAAAAAACATGCTGATTGGTAACGGTCCACCCTGCCGAGATCAGCCGTTTTATGGCATCTCTTGCTACAGGCGTGACCTCCATGGGTGATTCGAAATGGGTTTGGATAAAAAACTGTTTGATTCCTATTTTACTTGCTTTCCTTTTAAAATCACCCAATACTTTTACCAGTTCAGGAGTAATACGTTGCGGCAGGTAAACGGGCAATCTCGATCCCAGTCGTACACGAACAATTTCAGCATACTTCTCCCCTACCGGGCGTTTTTCGTTGGCTTTCTTTTTTTCCAGTGCCATTTCGTAAACCCCATTGAGGATTTTTTCAAGGGATTTGTCGGAACTCATGAGTGCATCGCCGCCTGTGATAAGGATATCGCGCAATTGTGTATCATCCCTGAAATACTCCAGCAATCTTTTTAATTTTTCATCCCAGGTTTCTTTGGGCTTAAGTTTATCCAGGTTGAAATTCAGGTTTCCCCGCTGAAAATCGTACAAACGCTGACAGGAGGCACACAGGCCACCGCAAGCCCGTCCCATGGTATCCGGGATGAGGATGGCTACTTCGGGGTAGCGTCTGTGGATATTATGGTCGTTTGGCAACAACCATCCCGCGGCATTGGGCTCTCCGGGTTTTACGGTATCCTCTTTTTCCCAGGCTACAATGTGCCCGTATTCATCGATGAGTTGCTGGCTGTAAACCACATAATGCCGGATGGCCAGATCGGCCCCCACAGCAAAATAAGGGACCCTCACATGAAGCAGGGAGAGGTAATATGGGTTCACGAAAAACGGAATTCCCTTTTGTTCAGCTTCATAAAGCACCTTCATCGTGTCGGGATCGAGGGAGTCTCCCAACAGTTCGTTCAACAGATCAGGGGAACGTACTGCAAATCGAAGGTGAAACAGCCGATCGTCCCACCATTCAAGGGTTTTCAGGTACTTTTGCTCCTGCGACATTCCTTTTTCGAAGAAGAATTTCGAATCGTTGATTTCACCCTGGTCGATTTTATCTATGATGGTTTTAAGGATTCGCTCGCGGTTTTCTTCCCTAAGCTTAATGATGCGGGGATCCAGTCCCGAGCTCCACCTGTCCATCCATTTCTCAACCCTTTCCCGGTCAGGAAATTTTCGCTCATAGATCCCTGAAAACTGCCTGAACAGCATGAGCATATCCTTGAAAAAATAGGGCTTGGCACCACCGATACCATGTGTAACCGCGAGCCAGATTAATTGAACCGGATTGCTGATGGCTTTTTCACCACGCAGGTTCAGGTCATCAAATTTTCGGCCTGCATTGTCGATGTAATCCAGTATCCGTATGGCAGCAAAATCTATCCAGCTAAGCTTTTCGAATGCTTCACGGCCATGCACATCACGCTTGTAAAAGCTGTAAGCATCGGCGTTTTTCCTGATCTCGGATAAAACCCAGTTTCTAACGCCCACCAGGGCTTCGGTTTCATTCCTTGCATTACGCATTATCTCCTCCAGTACCGGGTTTTCTTTCAGGAGCTGCCGTAGCAACATGTGGGATTTTACGGTAATGGCTATGCGGTCGAGTTCGTGTATAATTGTAGTCATGGCTTATTTTTTTAACGGGAAACCTGTAATTTTCATCATATGATAAAATAATGAAAGTTAAATTTTACAGGTTTACCTGATATTCGCAAATTTAGGGAAATGAATTATAAAATCCAACTCAATGAACTGATGCAAATGGGATTATTATTATTAAGTTGTTGAAAATTAATTTAGTATTACTTTTACATTTATTTTTATATTTTCAAACTAAATAGGATATGATG
>JABMQA010000610.1 GCA_013203545.1 Bacteroidota bacterium | reverse complement strand
TTGAAGAAAAGAGGGATTAAAACCAAATTCGAATATGGTGTTTACAGCACTTTTCGAAGCAAAATGATCATCGAAAAAACCGGTGAGTACCAGAACGAACTGCTCAAAAAGGGCTTTGTTTTTACACTTTATCCCAACGAATTTTCCAGTAAGCCTGATTACCTGATGATTTACTTCCCTTTCGAAATAAGGTTTTTATTGAAACAAATGGCATCAATAATATTTATTTCACTTATCCTGATAGTAATATTAATGATGCTGTTTATTTATGTAATTAAGGTTATCGTCTGGCAAAGGCGGTTATCTGAAATGAAAAATGACTTCATTAACAATATGACCCACGAAATTAAAACCCCAATTTCAACGATATCCCTTGCCTGTGAGGCCCTGGCTGAAAGTGAAATCAGGGAAAACCGTTTTTTATCTGATAATTACCTGAACGTGATAAATGATGAAAATAAACGACTTGGAGGTATTGCCGAAAAGATACTTCAGACCGCATCCATCGAACAGGTGGAATTTGAGTTAAAAAAGGAAAAACTGGATGTACACGAGGTGATCGACAATGTAATCAATAATATGGGTATTCAGATAGAGGTAAAGGATGGCAAAGTCATTCATGATTTTAAAGCAGACAGATCTATTGTTGTTGCTGACCAAATGCACCTGGCCAATGTAATATCAAATATGCTGGACAATGCAAATAAATATGCCCCCCGAAGGCCTGAAATTAAAATTACAACAGAGAATTATGCTGATGGCGTAAAGATTTCTTTTGAAGATAATGGCATGGGCATCAGCAAGGAAAATCAGAAAAAGATATTCGACAAGTTATACAGAATACCAACCGGGAACATTCATAACGTTAAGGGGTTTGGTTTAGGATTAAGCTATGTAAAGGCCATTGTTGATTTGCATCATGGTAAGGTTGTTGTTGATAGCGAACTAAAAAAGGGGTCGGTATTTTCAATTTATTTGCCATTTGGCAGCGTCCTGAAGTAAACAGGTTAAAAATCCAGGGTAAGTTGGATGCATTCCGTTTGGGGTTTGTCGAGGTTGGAAATGCCTAATCCCAGCAACCTGATGCCTTTTCCTGAAAAATCAAGATCAAGAAAAACATCCTCCATCAGGCTCAGAAGTGTTTCTTTATTTCGGATGCAATGGTGGATGCTTTTACTTCGTGTGATCTGGTGAAAATCGGAAAATTTGACCTTCATGGTCAGGGTACGGCCAAACATCGAATATTTTTCCATCCTCTGGTAGAGTTCACTCCCAATTTTGTGCAGCTCGGTCAAAATCTCAGATCTTCGTGTAAGGTCATGATCGAAGGTGTTCTCGGTGCTGATGGATTTTCGCTCCCTGTCGGGCTGTACCTCACGATCATCTTCACCGTGCGCAATTTTATAATAATACGATCCCACTTTCCCAAACCAGTTGATCAAATCCGATAATTCCTGTTGCTTTAGATCCGCACCGGTGAATATTCCTCTTTCCTTCATTTTTGAGGCCGTTACCTTGCCGATCCCAAAAAACTTTTCGATGGGTAATTTTTCGATGAATTTTTCAGCGTGGTTTGGATGGATCAGAAAAAAGCCATCGGGTTTATTATAATCGGAGGCAATTTTGGCCAGGAATTTATTGTAGGATACACCGGTCGATGCCGTTAGGCTTAGTTCCGAGCGGATTTTGCGCTTGATTTCCCTGGCAATTTCGGTGGCAAAACTGATCTGCTTTTTATTTTCCGTAACATCCAAATAGGCCTCATCCAGTGATAAGGGTTCAACAAGATCAGTGTATCTGAGAAAAATCTCCCTGATTTGTTTGGAAACACTGCGGTAAACATCAAACCTGGGTTTCACAAAAATGATGTGAGGGCATTTCCGGTAGGCAGTAACAGAGGGCATGGCTGAGTAAACGCCAAATTTCCTGGCTTCATAGCTGGCTGTAGCAACCACACCCCTTTGGCGACTTCCTCCCACCGTAAGCGGCTTTCCGCGATACTCCGGGAAATCCCGCTGTTCAACGGAGGCATAAAACGCATCCATATCAACGTGTATGATCTTTCGGACAGTAGTCAAGTTTAAAACAGTTTTTTAAGAATCCACAGAATTATTACCTTTGAACGTTAAATCCAATCAAAATTAAAATGGCTAAATCCATCATATCAAAAGGTAATATGGTAAACCTCAAAATTAGTATTTTCCTCCTATTGGTCACACACTGTTTTTTACCAGATGCG
>JABMQA010000609.1 GCA_013203545.1 Bacteroidota bacterium | reverse complement strand
TACGTGATGTGATGGTGGCCAATCCGCATACTTCCACCTCATTGCAGTTGCTGAGCAAGCTGGATGATCGCGGCAATCCCATGCCTGTTTATATGAAGGCCCAGATACTTGCGGGCCGTAGTATACAATCGTTGAAATCAGACCTGGAAGGTCAGATAGCCGGTCATAAAATCCGAAAGGCACGGGCCATGAATCAACTGGCACGCTACTTTACAGCAATGCCACAAGATCCTGGTTTAACGGACAGCCTGGTTACATTGTACCAGTCGGACAACAGTTTGAACAGCCGCTACATGCTTGCATGGTTACACCTGCACAGTGGCCAATACCAGCAGGGACAAAGTGTTATCACCGACATACCCAGTGCTTTTAACCTGACCGATGATGAACTGGCTGTTCAGCAAAACATCCAATGGTTATATACCACTCTGAAGGGACTGTTTGAGACTGGAAACAGTTTGGAAGATCTGAGTACAGCTCAAATAGGGCAACTACAGGGGATCGTTACTGATAAAACTGGCTTTGCCTCGGTGTATGCGCGTAACATACTTATGGCGATCGATGAACTGGAATACGAAGAGCCGGTAATCCTTCCGGATCATATGAAAAGTTCGGAAGCCGAAGAAGCTTACCAGGAATTACTCAGTACCCTGGCACCAAAAATGCTGGAAGTATATCCCAATCCATCCAAAGATTTCGTAATTTTGGGCTATAAATTTGATAAAGAAACCCGGGGAATGATCGAGATCAGGGATGTAGCTGGAAGGCTGATGGAAAGTATTCCGTTTACCGGCATGCAGGACCAGGTGACTGTAACAACCCGTGGATGGACGCCGGGTGTTTACGTTCTTAGCCTTATAATCCAGGATAAGGTGATTGAAACCACCAAATTCACGCTGATAAATTAACATTAAACCCAAATGGTCTCCCGGTACATTTTCCGGGAGGCTATTTTTAAATTTTTACTACAGATGAGAAAACTGGCATTTACATTGGGCCTATTAGCTATCATCATCATGGTACAAGCCAAAAAATGGGAAAACCTTATTGGCATCCCCGGCAGGAATGATATGGGTGGAAAAATTATTGAACATTACGATCACGGATATTTGATTGCGGGAAACACAGGCGTTGGTGCCGGAGATTTCCAGGGATGGCTTGTGAAAACGGATATCAACGGGCAACTCCTTTGGGATAAACAATTCATAAGTTTTTCACCGGACCAGGTACTACTTCGTAAATCGCTTGCTGACCAACAAGGCAACATTTATGTATTTGGTTGGCTGCACCAAACGCTTCCGCATGAATTTCCTTTTATTGCCAAACTTAATGCCTGCGGTGAACTTCTATGGTGCAGGCTTCTGGCATTCGAAGGATTTGAGTTTGGTTATTTTATGGATGCAATAATGCTTGAAAATGGTAACTTGGTTGGATTGGCTTTTCTACACCCGGAAGATGGTCAGCAAAATGATGTGATATTTTTGATTTGCATTTCAGAGGATGGTGATTTTGAGTGGAAAAAATCCTATGCTTCCAAAGATAATTATCCCTTATTTGCTTTAAGATTTTGTCAAAGTCTTGAGAAATTTGATGATTATTATGTAATTACCGGCTATGTTTATTCGCCCTATCCCAATGGCAATCCAGACCATAAATTTCTCAGGCCTATGTTTATTGGGATTGACGAGTATTTTAAGGAGAAATGGGTGGTGGAATTCGGGATACAGGATTCGATGTTGGGCAAGGCATCCTCATGTATTGCAATAAACGACAGCCTTTTTATGGGTGTAGGTAGATACCGCTTTGTTGAAAATGGGCCTGAAGACATGGAAGCCTGGCTAATGTTTTTTAACAACAAAGGCGAACAGGTAGGGTCTAAAACATTCGATGATGAACAATTCGGTCCTGAAGTGTTGGAAACATGTCTTTACCAGGTAGCACATATTGAAGGTAGTAAGTATTTGATAACAGCCGGCTTTATGTTTGATGAGGATGATAATTATTCCAAGGGTGAGATGGTGGTGGATACAGCTGGAAATGTTTATAAATATGCCATTCGTGAGCATACAAGGGGGGGGGGGGGGGGGG
>JABMQA010000608.1 GCA_013203545.1 Bacteroidota bacterium | reverse complement strand
ATTTTGCTGAGGGATTTCTCAAAATATTCGATTGCCCTATCGTTATCATTCTGCCCCAGGTATAGATTCCCCAGATTATTAAGCAATCCGGCGACAGTTTTGTCATCTCCGGTTTTTTCAAAATACGCCAAAGCCTTCAAAAAATATTTTGCAGTATTATTAAAATCACCAATATCGGAGTAAATATTGCCTGCATAAAAATTGGTTTTTGCAGCTAACCTTGGGAAACGATTGTTTCCTTCCACCAGATTCAGGGAAGATTTTATTTTTACAAGCGCCGAATCCGGTTTGCCCAGTTGGGAGTACATCCGCACCTGCAACAAAAGTGAGTTGATCAAAGCTGCTGTATCATGCACAGAAACCGACAGTAGTTCAGCATCATGTGCATAAGCTATCGAATTGTGATTTTCATTCCCAAAGCTAAGCTTAGCAATATTCAAAAGTGATTCTACCTTAGCCACATCTTCTGGCAACGTAGTTAGTTGCTGAATCAAGCTGTCAACTTTTGGATTGTTCTGGGCCGAAACCGAAACGAAAAAAAAGAAAGAAACAGCAATAAGTATCGATTGCAGGAATCGGCCATCCATCATATAGATCAGAATTAGTTATTTCAAGTATTGAAGTATGTGTATCCCTGCATGCAAAGGTACTCATGTTTAATTTATATTGAAAATAAATTGGCTAACCCTCACATTGAGGTATGAATTCAAAAATAAGCCCCGCCTCCACCATTCCGAAATTTATCGTATGGCAAAAGCGGGGTTATTCGAAATTAAAACCCTGTCAGGGTTGAGAGATGAAATTGTGTATTACTGAATTATTATCTTTTCAAAATAACTTCCCTTCTCACTTTCAATCCTGATAAAGTAAACACCCTTTGGCTGACCGGAAAGATCGACCTCATTCGATGTCAGTATTTCATTATGCTTAATCTGCTCGCCGAAAGCATTGAATATTTTAATGGACGAACTTTCTTCGATTCCGGTAATGTGTATCATTCCGCTTGTTGGGTTTGGATAAATCCTCACTCCCGAAAATTCAAGATTTGCCACTCCGGTTGATGAAGCCTTTACATTCTTAACCACCGAAATCCCATTGGTATGGAACAAACCTGAATTATCAAAACGATTTTCGTAGCTTACTTCCAGATCAAATTTCTCTCCGTTTGATGGGCGGTATAGCCTGAAAGCCAACTGTTCATCTTCGTTAAAGCCGTCTTTTTGTGAGGTGGTAGGATCATCGCCAAACAAGGTGATCGAGGTGTTTTGGTTTTTATAAACTGAAACCCCAAAACAATTTCTGGCGGCATCAAAAGCACCGATGATGTCACCGGTTTGGATTCCTGAAACCGTCACAAGTGGAATGGCAATGGTGTGGGTGATGGGTGTAAAAATGACCTCACCCTCTGCCCCTCTTTTGCAGGAGAGGGGAGTGCCACCGCGCTGGCTACCATTTGGTTCTTGCCGGGAAGCGAGGGTTTTTTCGTAGAACTCCCCTCCTTCCCCCTCGAGGGGGAAGGCCGGGATGGGGGTGCATTCCGGGAATGTTATTCCTTCTTCACCACTCATCAGCACAAAGTATGCTTTGCCAGGCTCCAGCACTTGCAGCGAGTTTATACCAAACTCCGGCCAGTAAATTCCGTTTCCGGCAACTTCTTTTACAATGGTTACCTCTGTGCCAATAAAAAGTTCGGCAACATCCGCCTCACACTCCGAAAGTACCGGGATCAAATTCCAACCCTCTGCAAGTTGCAGGGTAAGGTTGTCTTCCCTTGAACCTGAAATAGTCAGTTCAATGGCATTTGCTACTTTTATCTGATAGCCTTCGTGGGTGTTCCAATTGCCAAGTGTGTTCACATTTTGCCCGGGCCAAAACATGCCGTTGGTGTTTTGAAGGATGACGAGGTCGCTTAGAATTGGGTTGAACATTGATTCCAGGTTGCCGGCAGTTGGGATGATAAAGCTGGAAATGCCAGACCAGCCAGCAGGAATAACAAAGGTATCGGAATCTGAGCATTCCACCTTAAAATTATCCCAGTAGCTCGACTGGTTTCCCCAGCAGTACAAACCAGCTTTACCGGTATTAAAGGTATCATCGTAAACTGAAAATATTTCATCCTCATCGATAGAAATTACAAGGTTCCCATCATTTGATAGTATTTTAAAATTATACCAGGTGCTTGTAGCATATGGAATATCATCTGATGCAAGGATGGTTTCATTGCCATCAACCCATTTAACCAGTTTGCGTTCGCTGTCCTGAAGGTTCCAATAAAACATGTACATATCTTGATCGTCCTGCCAATCGAAAACAAACCCGATGAGATCGTTATCAGTGGAATACAAATCACATGACAATAAATAATTTTCCCAGTGCAAGCTTCCCGTAAGTGCGTAACAAGCATCTAAAAGATCATCGGATACATAATAATTGGAAGATTGCCTGATACGGCTGTCGGATATGGACCATGTTCCATTTTTAGTTATCCAGGTTGGGTTAATTTCAGGTTCATTAAAATTATCTTCAAACTTAAGGCATTGATCAATTGGGATTATTTCAAGGTAATCGGTTTTCAAAATCGAATCTACTCCAAAATAGTTGTTTACTTTTAATTCAACATCAAATGTGCCACCGGTTTGAAATGTATACACCGGATTTTTTTCAGTACTAGTTTGAATGTCACCAAAATCCCAAAGCCATGATGTTGGTCCGTATTGTGAAACATCAGTGAATGTAATTGGATTACCAACAAATTCAATTTGCCTTTCAATAGTAAAATCTGCTATTGGGGCTGAATTGCTAATGCAGAAATTATCCAGCCAAACCACCTCACTTCCTACATAAAATTCTACCACTATTTCTAAATGGTTTACCCAATTCAATAATTCGTTCCATGTTCCGGATTCCATGGCCCAATAGCTTTCATCAATGGAGAAAGTAAAGGTATTCCATTGATTAATGGCTTCCAAATATGCATTGTTCATAGGGAATATTGCAGATCCATCGGGCCCTGAAATTCTAATGAAATAGTCGCCGTTTATCCCGATAGCTGATTGGGATGGTATAATAATAAGATCGAAGATAATTTCAGCGGCATGGTCATCAAGCTGTGTCCAGTCACCCAGATATTTAGCGGGAGGATACGCCAGTGAATAGCCTGATGAACCGTCAGTAATTTTTATACTCCGCCCCGGTCTCCCTTCAAAAACTGAATTCGTAACGCCACCAGTACTTACAAATGACCACCCATCATAAGCTCCATCATCAAAATCAGAGCAAATTGACGGAATAACAGGAATGATTTCTGGTGAGATTGAAAGGTTGACATTATCTATCCGTACATATTCATCGCCACTGATATATTCGGCCCTGATGATAACATCAGTGATTTCTTCCAATAATGAGTTCCAATCTCCTGAAATGATAGTCCAGGCCTGCGGGTCAAGAAAAGCAGTGTAGGATGTCCAGTCATCAAGTGTCGGCTGAGCGTCCACAATAGTTGATGCTTCACCACCAGGGCCCTTGATTTTGAAAACATAATAACCACTTATGTATGAGCCACTACTTTTATGAAGATAAATATCTGTGGAGATATAATCCGTTGGTATGGCGGAAGTCCAGTTTCCCAAAAATTTTAAGGCGCATAGGCATAATTCATTCCTCCGGTTGCGTCATCATCAACACGTAAACAACCACCAGGGTTTCCCGCATCTGACTCCCAGTAATAAGCTCCATCCCCTTCGGAATGCCAGTTATCTGCATTGTTTGAAAAATCAGAAATAATTTGACCTTGCAGGGAAAGAAGAAGCATGGTCAAAGAAAGCGTCACGTAAGGTGCTTTTTTCATGATATTAGCTTTTTGGTTAACGAAAAATTAGATTTCAATTCATCATTGTTGGTACGTATGTAATGCACATCAATTTTTCTAAAAGCAGAACAAAGCCATTCTGTAGGAGCATCCAAGCGATCCTTGCAGCCTCAATTTCGTAAAAGTATTGAAAATTCTATTTGCTTAGTAAATTTGATAAAAATATTTTTTGAGTAAAAAAATAGCCCTGCCGACACACATTGGTGAAAGCAGGGCTATCTATTAATCATAATTAAGGCAGGTTCTTTCCTTTTTTAATTCAAAATTACCTTCTCAAAATAACTTCCTCTTTCATTCTCAATCCTGATGAAGTACACACCTTTTGACTGACCGGATAGATTGATTTCTCCAGATGTCAGCATTTCAATTTGCTTCACTTCTACACCAAATGCATTAAATATTTTGATGGAAGCATTTTCTTCGATTCCGTTAATGTTAATCATTCCGGAGCTTGGGTTTGGGTAGATCCTGATATCAGGGTCTAACTCTGACAGGGTTTGGAACCCTGTCAGAGTTATTTTGGTGATTGACGATAATCCCAGATTATTAAAAACCTGCTCAGCATTGGGCATGGCAAAATCGAAAGTCACACCAAGAATGGACTCTTCTTCGGTGGCCTTTTTCATCAACCTGAATTCAATGGGTTCGTTTTCAGAAAATCCACCTTTTGTTTCAGTGGTTACATCGTTACCAAACAAAACCATTACCTGGTTTCGGTGGGTGTTTTCTATTTCGAGAAATCCACACAGGTTGCCCTGTTCATCAAAGGCACCGATTGCATCACCCGGATCCATTCCACCAATAGCCCCGGCCATTATCGAAACCGTATGGCTCGACGGTGTCATGGTAAGGTTGCCCCAGGGTGTGGATTGATGATTTTTATTTTGAAAACTACCGATTCCTGATTTAAACCCACAGTCCGGAAAGTGGAGTTCGATGTCGTCTGTTGTCCTGATTTTATAGGCCTTGCCAGGCTCGAGCACATCCAGTGTAAAGATGTTCAGGTCAGGCCACCAGACTTTGGTGCCGATGAGATCCTGCACGATGGTGATTTTATCCATCACCGGCCCGAAAAGTTCCATCGGATCAACGCCACAGGAGGATAACACAGGCAGGTAGTGCCAGCCTGCACTCAGTTCGATGGTTTGATATGCAAATTCACTTCCACCGATTTCAAGATCAACGTCCCCGGTAAGTTTTAACGCATACCCGGTGTTGTTGTTCCAGTTGCCAATCGTATTGATACCGGCATAGGGCCAGTACACCGAAGTTAAATTCCTTATGATGACCAGGTCATTTTCGACAGAAGAGAGAATACTTTCAATTTCCGGATCAGCCGGAATGAGGTAACTGGAGATGCTGTTCCATCCCGCAACCATCGAAAATTGCTGAAAGTACATGGCCTGCAAACTCACAATTTCCGATAGACAGAAATCACCGAAATAACCTTCGCATGGCATTTCAGGATTGTACGATGCGCCGGCTGTGAAATTTTCCATGCCATCACAATCGAATAGCCTCCACCTGAGTTTTTCTCCGGTGTCGAAACCATCCTTTTCCGTTGTGAAGGGATCGTCGCCATAAGCTTTCATAACAACGCCCGAAATTCCATTCCACTGCACAGCCCCACCACAGGCTTCTCCACCATTTTCATCAAGGTAAAACACCCCGATCCAATCACCGGCATCCAGCGGAACACCGAAAATTTCAGGATTGGCTGATAACGGAATATTGATGAGATGCAACTGTCCGGTGACAGCGTGATCCCATCCGGCTGGAAGTTCACAGATATTTTGAGGATAGCTGATCTCCGACAGGGAGGAAAATCCATTCTGGACAAAAGTACCATCGTGATTGGGATATCCGGTATTGTATATTACATCAAGGTCAAACACCGATTCCGAACCGATGGCGAAAAGTTTCCAACGGATCATTTCCCCTGGTGTAAATCCTTCCTTGATGTCCAAAGTTAACATATCATCACCATAAGCTAACATTTGATTGGGCTGGCCTTCGAAGTAGAATAATGTTCCCCCGCATTGCTCGATGCCATCATCATCCATGTAGAATACACCCAGCATATCCCCCGATTGCAACGGAGGCAAACCTGAAGGTACCTGAATGATATGGGTGATGAAGGTTGGAACAAACGTCCAGTCAGGGTAAATTCTCACCATGTAATCTTCAACTTCACCGTTTGGGGCAAAGCCTGTAAAATCAAGACCTGCGACCGAACTGAACCGGAATCGCATGAAAGTGTTTCCGGATGACGCTGACAAAGGAATGGCAAAGCTCAAAGTATTGGATCCGGCATTAAGCCATTGACCGGAAATGACCTGCTCGCCGGCATCCGACCAGCTTCCGTTTTTATCAAAATCAATCCATACGTTTAGATACCCTCCAGTGGAAGCCATTGCCTGCAGTGTAGCTGTACCGCCTTTTAACATAGGGTTCAGAAACTGAATACCGTCTTCGTCATCCAGGTTATTCAGGTCATCTCCTTTAGCATTTACTGATTGGAATCCATCAGCTTCAATGTCGATGGTATTTCCCAGAAATGTAAACCCGTCATATGCATGATGGGCTCCATTGCTGGTAAGCAGGGTTGGATATAAACCATCAGGCGCATCACCAAAATCAAATCCGGTAGCCTGGCCCTCACCTATCATTATGAAATAATCCTCTACCTCCCCGTTGCCGGCAATTCCATCAAATGAGAGGGACGTGTCGTCACTTCGGAAACGGAACCTGAGATAGGACTTTCCTGATACTGCTGTTGCAGGAACGGTAAAGGACAATGAATTCGTTCCGGCCGTAACGGGTTGTGTTGTGAAAACATGCTCATCGGGGCTGTACCATGTATGATCAAGGTTGAAATCCATCCATGTATCCAGGAAACCATCAACAGAGGCAGTTACCACAATTTCGATGACTGATCCCGGAGCAACAGTATCGGGAAGGATCACACCGTCCTCATCATCACCCAGCGATGGGTACAACATATCCGTATCGTCACCATCGGCATTTGCATTGGGCTGGCCATCCGGTTCCACATCAACAAAACCCCCTAGATAAACCAACGGATCGATTATGTGTGCCGCACCATTACGGGCAATCGTTGTTGGATATGACAGCAGGAAGGGCAATCCCTCTTCGGGTGCATCCCCAAAATCCATCAGTGGCTGTGTATTGTCAAGGATTTCAACCCTGTAATCTTCAACCTCCCCGTTTTCAGCCGGTCCTTTGTAATCAAGTGGCTGCTCATAATCCCGGAAACGGAAACGGGCATAGGTCATACCAGGCTGTGCTGTTCCCGGAATCGTGAAGGACAGGTTATTTACACCTGCTACCAGAGCTTGTGTTGAAAATATATGTTCAGCCGCTTCTTGCCAGTCCCCGTCACCATCATAATCGAGCCATGCATCGAGATATCCGTACACCCCTGCCCTAACGGTGAGGGTTGCCAAAGATCCTGTGATCAACTGACTTGAAAAGGTCACACCCTCTTCATCATCACCCAGCGAGGGATAATACTTGTCGGTATCATCTCCGTCAGCGGGAAGTGTGGGCTGGCCATCGGGTTCAACGTCAACAATGGCACCCAGGTGAATACCCGGTACAAAGAAATGTCGTGCACCCTCATCACTCAAAAGTGTAGGATAGTTAAATTCATCGCCATTCTGTGGAGCATCCCCAAAATCCCAACCTTCTATGTTATTCGCTTTGATCTCCACAGTATAATCTTCCACCTCACCATTATTGGCCTGTCCATCAAAACTCAGCGGCATTGGATAATCCCTGAATCGAAAACGAAGGAAGGATTGTCCCGTAACAGCTGTTGCAGGCACAGTGAAAGAGAGCGTGTTGTTTCCGGATAACAGCGGTTGAACAATGAAAATATGTTCGGCCGGATGAAACCAGGTATGATCAAGATCAAAGTCCATCCAGGCATCGAGGTATCCGGATACGGAAGCCTTCACGCTGATGGTTACGATAGTTCCTGCAAAAACCGAAGCCGGCAGGATCACGCCATCCTCATCATCACCCATAGATGGATAGAACAGATCGGTATCATCGCCATCAGCATTTGCTGAAGGTTGCCCGTCGGGTTCGCCATCAATCCTGTTGCCAAGATAAATATCAGGAATTATTGTGTGTACAGCGCCGTTTTGTGACAGCGTTGTCGGGAATGTAAGTATGGGAACTCCTGTTTCGGGAGCATCTCCAAAATCCAATCCTGAGGGCAACGGAAATATAAATAATGTCATACAGGAGGTTGCACTCAATGTACAGGGATTGATCGGGCTTGCTACCAGGCAGAGCTCAACTTCACCAACTTCCTTATCATTGTCGCCTGGGCTATAAACAGGATTCAGCATGGCCGGATCATTAAACGTGCCATCACCTGAGGACGACCATTGAATTATCTGGTAATTCTGTGCAGTTGCGCTCGAAATCGGAAAATCATCCCCGGCAACGATGGTAAAATTTCCACCTGCATTTGCCTCAGGGATTCCCTGCACAGAAAGTTTCATACAATCCGTAACCTGTGTAGCGCCATCATTTCCGGTTGCGGTAAGACAAAGATCCACCTCCCCTGTAGCCATATCCTGTGGACCCGGTAAGTAGGTCGGATTAAGCAGCATTGCATCATCATATGATCCATCCCCAGTGGTTGCCCATTCCAGCGTAGTGTAATTTGAGGCGGTTGCTTCAGTGAGAAAATACGACTGATTTTCACAGGTAGTAGCATCCATACCCGCATTTACAGTTGGTCCGGCAAATTCTATTGGAAAGCCAAAGGCAGCCGTTTCGCCGGGAAGGCCGGCAACCAGGGTTGTCTGACCTGTAATCCTGTCCAACTGTCTGAGCTGCGGACCGACCAGATCCTCATAGGCCGCAAGGTAAACAACATCTCCGGCAGGATCATAACCCATGCCCTGTGCATAATTACCATCGAATCCTGCTGGTCCCAGTTCTGTAACAGTACCGGCTGTAACATCCACAGCATAGGTATTGTCGGTATCGATATCAAAAATATAGAGTGTACCGGAAGCATCAAACGAGGAACTGATCACAGCTACCAGCCCCAGTGCAAGTTCCGAAAGAATCGCACCTGTTGCAGGGTCAAAACCATACAGCTTGGATTGTGTTTCGTCAGTGGCAATGGCGTAAAACTGCCCGGTGGATTTGTGTATAGACAAACTGGTCCATAAACCATCAGGCAGCGGGCATGGTATATCAGTCACAAAAGTTGCCAGCCCTGTGGCAATGTCAACCGTTTTTAAAGTATTATCCGGATATTCTATTATCCACATATTATTTGGATCCCCAGGTGCAAAATCGCCGCACAGGGCAATGTATTCAACATCTCCAATAATAGTGATCTCAGTCGGAAAATCCACATCAAAGGTGAAGAATTGATATGTCCAGAGATTTACGCCATAGGCACTTGATCCTCTGAAACTGGTAACCGGATCAAATTGAGGCATTGCTTTTTGTGCCATTTGAACTTTACCAGGATTGTGAGGCAGGATGGTCATTTTTTGTTTAATGATCTCCCCATCGCTACCACTGGCAAAAATTGGTGACAGATACAGAAAGAATGAGATAAACAGTGTTACCGACAGGATTGTATTTATATTTTTCATTGTTACTCGATTTTGAGAGTTAAATTTTGTGGTTCGGGAAGGAGGACCTCATCCCCTAACCCCTTCTCCTTGAGGAGAAGGGGTTAGGGGATGAGGTGACAAATCTGATTTTACTCATATCCAACCTTGACCATCTTTCCATTGCGGACAAACCCTGATTCCGCATCGGTAATGGCAACAAAGTACACACCGGCCTTCAGCTGCCTTATATCCAGCTCAATTCCACCTGCAACAAAGTTGATGTTGTATTCGGTGACCAACTTTCCATTCATCTCAAAAATTGATATTTTACCTACATCGGCGGTATTGTTAACAAGCTCGATGAATGCAGAATTTGAGACCGGATTCGGGTAAATATTCAGATAGCTGGAATTGTCATCAATGTGCCGGATGTTATCCGATTTTATCACGTTGGCTACAACAGGTTCTTCAACAAAATAATCGCGGTAACCGGATATGTTGTTGAGCAATGAAATGGCTGTGTTGGAATAAACCGATTTCCGATGCATGATATCCGTTAGTATTTCGATATCCTGAATCGTAAGCACCTCCCAGCCATGCTCCTCCACATCCAGTTCGTACAGCGCCAGGGTTTTGAAATCAATTTCATCGGTATTTTCAGGGATCAACATTTCGAGGTTCATCCTTGCATTCGAATAATCTCCATTCCTGTAAAAGAAATGATACTTCAGCAGTGCTTTCTGATTTTCCGAAAGATATGCAACCTCAATTAATTCGTTTAGCAAATCAATATCAGGATCATCGAGCGAAGCAAGTATCATGCTGACATTCTCAAATTGATTGACTGATGATTTGAGTGTTTCCCGGTAACCCGGTGACAAATTATACTGCCCACCTGCACCGCTGAGCGGATCGAGGATCCTGCCGAAATTATCACAATCGTAGTTGATGTTTAAATTGCCCTGCGAAGGCATGTTAAATATCTGATGAGCACATGAAGCTGTGGAGTGGTATGGATTGTTGCTGGTAATCTGAACCTGCGGGAACGAAATATTGAACATCCCAAAGTTATCTGCAACGGTAATGTTGCCGTTGCTGTTGATATCTGTTGCCAGGTTGTTGTTACTCCATAAGGTGTTCAGTCCGGGATCGTTGATGGTTCCGATATTTCCTGAATAACCCTGCACATTGATCCCCACATAATTGTAGTTGTACAGGAAGTTGTTCCTGATCATCGGAAGTATGGGTGTATTACCTCCCCACGACCAACCGTAAAAGTTCATAGAGGTGTAGCAATCACTGATACAGTTGCTGGAAACTTCGCTCAATGATGAGAGATTATATCCCACCAGTCCGTAACTGGTATTGAAATTCCTCATTTTTATCACATTGCAGGTTATGAAACCAACACTGCCCGGAAGCTCATATACATAAATCCCATAGGACTGTGTATTGCTGATCACATTATTGCTGATCTGATGATTGGTGGAAGTAACATCGATGATCCCGTAGTTAAACCCTTCGATTTCATTATTGACAATACTCAGGTTGGTGGATGCGTAGGTATAAATTGCTGAAAAACTGATGAACTGATTATAATTGTTGGTCAGCTCGTTGTTCACGATTTCAATAACGGGACCCTGGCATGCAATAATATATATCGAGGTGAAGTTGCCGAGCGTTTGCAGATTTACTTCAATCTCGTTGTTCTCGATACTGGAGTAAAATTGCTGTGCCTGCAGATAAACAGATGTGCCAAGATCAGTAAAGGTATTCTCGGAAAATACACCCCCACCTGAAAGTTGATATACCCCATACGAACTTGGCCAATCAGTGCCTTTTGAATTGATAAATTCATTGTGTGATACCTGTTGCAGGAATCGGGAACCGGTGGAGTATATGCCATATGTGCTGTTGTTGTTTACAAAAGTGTACTTTGTTGCACAGGCAAAATCGGGGAAGAATTGCTCGGTGATAAAACGGTTACCGCTTATTGGATGGTTGAAAGTTATATTTCCTTCCACCCGGATTCCGTAGTTGCAATTTGAGAAAAGACCATTTGAAACAACTGCGTCGGATTGTCCTTTGAAATAAAGTGCAACCTCAGCATT
>JABMQA010000607.1 GCA_013203545.1 Bacteroidota bacterium | reverse complement strand
AATGGATTAATTGTAAAGGAAATATTTTTAAGTCAATTAATACCTGAATTTTTATTTTATTTATCATCTGCGTTCAAAGATGAATTGATTAGAATTTCGGGACAAACAAGTTTCAATTTTGTATCTGTTGGTGTATTAAAAACCCTCCAAATCCCCCTCCCCCCGCTATCCATCCAGGAAGAGATCGTAGCCGAGATAGAAAGTTACCAGAAGATCATCGACGGCGCCCGGCAGGTGGTGGAGAATTACAAACCGCGGATTGACATAGACCCGGATTGGGAGATGGTGGAGTTGGGGGAGGTTGCAAAGCCTGAATATGGATTTACTGAAACAGCTAAAGATGAAGGTAATGCAAGATTTATCAGAATTACAGATATTGGTGCAGATGGAAAGTTGATCAAAACAAATTCTAAATTCATCGAACTAATTAAAAATGCAGAGGAAAGTGTTGTCAAAAAAAATGATATCTTAGTTGCCAGAACAGGTGCTACTTATGGAAAAACAATGATTTATGAAGAAGATTACACTGCAGTATTTGCTTCATTTTTAATACGTTTAAATTTCGATTTAAATAGAATTTTCCCTAAGTATTACGGGCATTTGCTCAAAGTCAAGATTATATTACACAGGCAGCTTCTTTAATGACAGGAGGAGGGCAACCACAGTTTAATGGAAACGCAATTATTAAAATAAAACTTCCTGTTCCACCAATCGAAGTCCAATACCAAATCGTTGCCCGCATCGGGCAGGAGCAGGCGCTTGTGAACGCCAGCAAGCAACTGATCGAAATGTATGAGCGGCGGATAAAGGAAAGGATTGGAAAGGTTTGGGGGGAGTAAAAAAATCTATAAAATATGGACTGGACAATTGATCCTCGAAATGTTGAAAGTTCTTTTAATAGGATAGCAAAAGAACTTTTGACTTCATATGCTCTCTATGCAAATGCAAAGGAATTTCGCATAACTGAAATCGAGTTTTATTTTTACCATCCTGAACATCCTGATAATTACACCCATCCCCATAAACGAAAGAAAGGCGAATGGAGATTCCATAATCAGGGATTGGATATTACTTTATCAGGTAACGAAACACAGGATGGTGGTATATTAATTCGTGGAATTAAAAATGATCGCTATGTCAATGGACCCCGAAAAATTATATACTATTTATTCCAGCATTTTGATAATGTTGAAAGTTCAAATTCATTGGAACTAAAAAAAAAGTAATTGTTTATCAAAGAAAATAATAAGGACCTTCCGTCACTTACCGAATAAAATAACTGACCCGGGATTTCACGACAAATACTATAGATATTTGGTTGATTTGGATGAACTTCAAATAACAAACAGTGAAAAGAATTATATTAGAAATAAATCTGAAGTACTATGATTACTGATTTCGAAACCAATTTTGTTTACCTGTCAGCATTGACAAATGCGGATTTCCCAAAGATGTCAAAAATTTTAAACAATTATTTTGTTGACAATAAAATTCCTTTCGGCCTCCTGAAAAGCACCAAGGATTACTTCTGCCGGGATTATATGCCGGTGCAGGTTACCAAAGACAAGTTTGTGCAATTTGTTTTTAATCCAGTATCATATTTTCAGCCAAAAGAATTTCAGTATATTTCTAATCCGATAAGTATCCAAATAGATAATAAATTGATCAAACCGGTGTATTCCCGTATCATCCTTGATGGTGGGAATGTGGTTAAAGGAAAGGACAAGGTGATTATAACTGATAAAGTGTTTTCTGACAACAAGTATCAAATGACCAGGGAAGAAATCCTCAAAGAACTTGAGAATTTACTTGAAGCTGAAATTATAATCATTCCCTCATTAAAAGATGATAATACCGGCCATGCGGATGGGATGATCCGGTTTAGTGATGAAAATACGGTACTGATTAATACACTTGGTTTTGAACTGGATGATGACTGGGAAGAAAGGTTTTTAGCGGTGCTTAAAGAACATGGCCTTCAGTACAAACAAATTCCTGTATTTGATACCGGCGATGATAATGCGGTCGGAATTTATATTAACTACCTGCATGTCGGGAATTTGATTGTGGTTCCGTTTTTTACGAATGCCGATAAACAAAATAATGAAGCGTTGAAATGTATGAAGGAATATTTCCCTGGTTGCACGGTAACGAGTGTTGACGCTACTTCCCTGGCACAAGAGGGTGGAGTGTTGAATTGTGCGACATGGAATATTTTGAAATAAAACAGGGGGTTATGAAATTAAAAGAGTTCAGCTACGAAATTACGTCTGATCCATCATTCAGGGATAATGAAAATGCCATAACCCCGGAACTGAAAAGGGAACTGGAACCACTGTATTATCAAATACAAGAACAAAAGGGCAGTGATAAAATCATCGCAAAAATTTTAAAGCTGATAGAAAAACATCCAAAAAATCCTCAGTTGAAAAATTACCTGACTGTGGCATACAAATTAAGTGGTAATATGGATAAGGCCCGTGAGGCCAACCAATGGATTTTATCCGAACACCCCGATTACCTTTTTGCAAAACTCAACCTTGCTGCCGAATATTATGAAAATGGGGAATACGAGAAAATGACAGAGTTACTTGGGAAAATGATGGAGATCCAGGATTTGTATCCCGATCGTAATACTTTTCACTTTACTGAAGTAACAGGTTTCAACCGTTTTGCAGTCATGTACTTTTGTGCTGTTGGAAACCTTGAAGCCGCCGAATCGAGATATGAGATCCTGGAAAGGGTTGCACCTGACCAACCGGATACTGTAGAAACACTCAAGCATCTGGTATTCGCTAGATTGGAGGCCGGCAAAAAAAGATGGGAAGAAGAGGATTTAACAAAAATCAAAGTAAAGACCCCCTCTGACATAAAGGTAAGGCAATCAACAGAAATACCTGATTTTACCCATGAGGAAATAAATCTGTTGTATCAGGAGGGGCTCCGCATTCGTGAAAAATCACTTCAAAAAATCCTGTCGCTCTCACGCGAAACCTTAATCCAGGATCTGGAAATGGTTATCCGGGATATGCTTACCAGGTACGACTATTTTAAAACCTACCTGGAATCCAATGAATGGAACGAAGAAACCATGTCGTTCGGAATTCATGCCTTGCATTTGCTCGGCGAATTAAGGGCTCAGCAAAGTCTTGATACCATTTTGAACCTGCTTCGGCAGGGTGAGGAATTTCTTGATTTCTGGTTTGGGGATTTTATTACCGCAATATCTGGGAGCCCCTATACTACATTGCAGGTAAACAGACTGAGAAATTAAAGCAATTCGTATTGGAACCTGCCATATATACCTATATCCGTTCCGAAATCTTTAAACTTATCCAGCAAATTGCCTTACACCAACCCGAAAGAAAAGAAGAGATGATAGCGTGGTTTAAATATGTTTTACAGGCGTTTAGCAGCAAAAGTGTGGACGAAAACGTTGTGGATAGCGATGCCATCGGATTGATGATTTGCGAAATGATTGGTATAAATGCAGACCAATTACTCCCTGAAGTTGAAAAACTTTTTGAACTCGGATACGTAAGCGCCGGGATATGCGGCGATCTGGATTCTGTAAAAGAAGATATTGTAAAACCTCCTAAATTCGATCACAAAGAGGAATTGCTGAGTATATTTGACCGATACGATGAAATAACCACTACCTGGGCCGGATATCAGGAAAAAGATGATGAAGAATTTCCTGGCAGTGATTTTAAAGAAATACCTGAGATATTACCTGTACGTAAGGAACCAAAAACCGGCCGTAATGAACCCTGCCCGTGCGGTAGCGGGAAAAAGTACAAAAAATGTT
>JABMQA010000606.1 GCA_013203545.1 Bacteroidota bacterium | reverse complement strand
ATGTAGCGATTTTTATATTTTCGCTTGAAAACGCTGTCCCTGTATCCGAATTCACATTCAGCTTTTGTGAAAGACCTAATTTCACCACTATCGAGGTCAACTGCATCCAGTTTGTAAAAAAGATCCTTTTGCTCCACGCCGTAGGCCCCGATGTTTTGTATGGGTGCGGCACCTACATTTCCAGGGATCATCGAGAGGTTTTCAAGACCTGCATAACCATGATCAATGGAATATTCAACCAACTCATGCCAGTTTACACCTGCCATCGCCCGGATAAAGACATGTTCCTCATTCTCATTGGTTTTTTCAATTCCCTGAGTCCCGACTTTGATAACCAGACCATCATAATCCTTTGTGAACAAAATATTGCTACCGCCATTCAGGACAAATATTTTCTCCTCTTTCATCCGGTCGCTATTAATGAAGCTGACAATCTCATCATTCCTATGAAATTCAAAAAAATATCTGGCCGACACATCCATGCCGAATGTGTTAAGATTTTTGAGGGGATGGTTTGGGGAGATTTTCATATGACCATGTTTTCAATTGTGTTTGGTAATCAGGATATTTATGGTTTCCAAAAATCTTGATATTTCTGGCATAATACTTTTTTTTACAAAGATACAATATTGTAAAATTCCTTTAATTTGGTTTTATTGTATAATTTCGCAAAAACTAAATCAGGCTGGTATTTTTGAAAAAAGCAATTGTTTCGGTAATTAACGATCTGGTAACCGATCAGCGTGTGGATAAAACCTGTTCAACACTGGTTGATCTGGGATTTGACGTGATGCTGGTAGGTAGAAAGAAAAAGGATAGTATGCCATTGCCTGACCGGGACTATAAACTCCATCGAATGTATCTGATCTTCGAGAAAGGCCCTCTTTTCTATGCAGAATTTAACATCAGGTTGTTTTTCTTTTTATTGGTAAGAAGGGCCAACCTTTTGTTTTCGAATGACCTTGACACACTGTTGCCCAACTTCCTGGTGAGCAGGATTAAGGGTATTCCTATTGTTTACGATAGCCATGAATATTTTACTGAAACACCGGAGCTTGTTAACCGGAAATTTGTGCAGGGGGTATGGAAAAGGATTGAGGCTTGGATTTTTCCGAAGTTGAAGGATATCATTACCGTAAATGATTCCATTGCCGGTTTGTTCACTGAAAAATACGGAAATAAGGTAAAGGTCATTAGAAATATCCCACCCAACAGGAAAACGATCAACACGAAAAGCAGGCAGCAATTAGGATTGGTTGAGGATAAACCCATTATACTCCTGCAGGGTGCCGGTATCAATATCCAGCGTGGTGGCGAAGAACTGGTTGAGGCCATGCAATACCTCGATGATGTAATTTTGCTGATCATTGGTAGCGGTGATGTTATTGATCTGCTTAAAAAAATGACCCACGACCTTGGCCTGGATGAGCGGATTACATTTTATCCAAAGATGCCATTTGAGCATTTGAGGCAATATACCGCGTGTGCGGATATCGGTTTGACAATCGACAAGAATACCAATATCAATTACAGGTACTCTTTGCCGAATAAATTATTTGACTATATCCACGCAGGGATCCCGGTGCTGGCATCTCCATTGGTTGAGATTAAAACAATCATTGATACCTACCAGGTGGGGGAAACCATTGATGGTCATTTGCCAGTAAAACTTGCCGGTAGCATCAGGCAGATGTTATCGGATACCGATAGACTTGCCTTTTACAGGGTAAATTGTAAACGGGCCTCCGAAGAACTAAACTGGGACAATGAGAAGAAAGTCCTGATTGAAATACTGCAAAAGTATGCCTGAAAACCATTTACATATTATCTCTTTTGATATTCCGTATCCACCAAATTACGGTGGCGTTATTGATGTATTTTACAAATTGGTGGCACTAAAGAAGTCAGGGATTAAAATTAATCTGCACTGTTTTGATTATGGCAGGGAGCATACGGGCGTGTTAAATGAATTATGCGAAAATGTATATTACTATCCAAGGCAAACAGGTCTGAAATCTGCATTATCCCCGATTCCTTACATTGTAAAAAGCAGACGTTCTGAAGAGTTAATTGACAATTTATTGAAAGATGATCACCCCATCCTGTTTGAAGGGTTACATTCATGTTATTATATTTCTGACAGGCGATTGAAAAACAGGAAGAAGATCTACCGCGAAAGCAACATCGAACATCACTATTATTGCCATTTGTTCAGGGCGGAAAAAAATCTTCTGAAGAAACTCTTTTTCATCATCGAGAGTCTCAGGTTAAGATGGTATCAAAAAGTGTTGAAGCACGCTGATCTGATGCTGGTGGTTTCCCAAACCGATACTGCATACTTACAAAAACATTTTCCAGGAAAGCAGGTTGTTTACCTTCCGAGTTTTCATCCCAACGACGATTTCTCGGTCATTCCCGGAAAGGGCAATTATGTATTTTATCATGGGAAATTATCAGTCACCGAAAATTACAAGGCTGCCGAATTTCTGATTGAAAAGGTTTTTATTGATATTCCTTTTAAACTCATTATTGCAGGACTCGATCCGCCTGATCACCTGAAAGACCTGATTGGGAAATACAGTAATGTTGAGCTCATTGCCAACCCCGATGACGATACCATGTTCGATCTGATCCGAAAAGCACAGGTCAATATCCTGATCACCTTCCAGGCAACCGGTTTAAAATTGAAGTTGCTCAATACGCTTTACAAAGGACGGTTTTGTTTGGTCAACCCGGAGATGGTTCAGGGAACGGGGCTGGAGTCGTTGTGTGAGATCGGGGAGGGCGCAGCAGAATTGCAACAAAAAATTGCTGAGCTCTTCGATCAGGAATTTGATATACATGAAGTGGAGCAGCGCCGGAATT
>JABMQA010000605.1 GCA_013203545.1 Bacteroidota bacterium | reverse complement strand
CGAATCTTTATTTCCATGATGGCAATATTTGATAAATTTATTCAATTCGGGATTTTCTCCAATAGCAATTATTTCCACAGAGTTATCAATCCCATAAAAGATACAACCTTTGATTTTTAACTGAGAGGCCCTCTGTTTCAGGAAATAGCGTAAGCCGGTTTTGTATACTTTCCCATGGATATTAATTTTCATGCATTCCATGGAAACAAACATAAGTCTGAATACAGATAAAATCACTGTATGTGCGTCAAAACACCTGTATGTGCGTCAATTCTTTGAAATAATATTTGAAACAGCATATAGAGGATACACATCAATATTACTATAATGCGAAAAGTTTTCATTTGAGACCCTTATGCCCATATTTCTATGTTTTTCATTCAGAAACAAATACATGCTTTGCATTGCTCCTTTAGTGCCGGCTTTTACTTCTATAGGGATTATTTCACTTCCTCTTGTTACTAAATAATCTATTTCAGCATTGCTGCTTTTTGCCTCTCTATGCCAGTAATATAAACCACCGGGTTGATAGCACGACGTTGATTTCAATAGTTCCAATCCGGCAAATTGCTCTGCCAGATTCCCTTTGTTGATTATATTGAAGTTCTGTGATAATAACAAATCACCAATATTTAAATTTGATATTCTCATAAATATCCCTGTATCATACAATAGTATTTTTTGTCTTTTCGAATTTGCTTCTGCCCCAAGTGGAATTCCATTTCCGGCTGTATGAACAACCGGAATAGCCAAACCTGCCATGATTAGCAACTCCAGTGCCTCTTTTACTAACTTATATTTGGGTTCTCCGCTAACATTTGAAAAAATAAATTTACTCCCTGCTTGTTTCACCACAGCCTTAAAAACATCCCTCAACCTTGATACAGGCACACGTTTTTTATATTTGGCAAAATCATCATTTAAAGAAAATATTAAATCATCCTGGATTTGCATGCAGGTATTTATTTCCTTAGTTTGAATATATGTTGAAATAACTTCCGGCATTCCTCCCAGAATTAAAAATTTGTTTAAGTAAGACAAAAGTTTTTCATGAACAGCCTGATGTAAAGGATTGCCAGGAGAAGCATTCTTCATTTTTGTAAGCAATATATCTTCTCCACAACCTTTTAGGAATTCATCAAATGACATTGGATACATGTACATCGACCTGATTCTGCCTACACCGAATGAAGGAATTTCAGCAAGTGCAAATTCGAGTAACGAACCGGCTGCTATAACATGAAGCTCCGGCATTTTTTCATAAAAGAACCTTATTGATCGAATAGCAGGTATGCAGGCTTGTATTTCATCAAAAAACAATAAAGTTTTTCCTGGTTTAATCGAAACATTAAAAACTGCTGAAAGGTTCTCAGATATCTGAACAGGTGAAAGATCGCCTGAGAAAACAGAATGTATCTTTTGGTTTTCTTCGAAATTAATTTCAAGATAGTTTTCAAATTGCTTTGCCAAATTACGGACTGATTCGGTTTTACCAACTTGCCGGGCTCCCCGTAATAATATTGGTTTCTTTTTAGGAGATTCCTTCCAAGCCAATAACTCACTGTCAATATGTCTTTTAAGATACATGAAATTTTTGTTTTTCTATTTTACAAGGCAAATGTACTACTATATTTGCTAAAACACAAGGCGAACTGTCATAATTATTGCTAAAACACAAGGCAATAAATAATTGTTTAACTTATGGGATGATTCCAAATAACCCTGGGAGTAAATCAAAAGATTTTTTACTGGAATTCACTGTTTTGTTAGCTAAGAAACCGTTTGGTCCCAAAGCTTGGAACAGAGGCCAAAGCCTTATCTCGGAATTGTTTGGGGGTTAAACTCACCAGACCTTTGAATTTCCGGTGGAAGGTAGCATTGTTATTGAATCCGGCCATCTCTCCAATGCCTTCAACGCTGAGAAGGTTATTGGAAGGATCGGCCAACAGGTCACGGGCAGCACGAACCCTGTATTCGCATAACAGTTCCTGGAAACTTTGATTGAATTGATCATTGATCACCTTTGAGAGGTAGGTGCGGTTGGTATCCAGTTTCAGGCAGAACTCTTCCATGTTTACTTCTGCCCAGAGATAGGGTTTCTCTTCCACAATAAATTTCTTAAGACGGATAGACAGATCTTTTAATCTTTGATCCTGGACAGACAGTTCGGGGCTTGTTTCATCCCGATTCTGAACGATGCTTTCTTCCAGTTTTTTCTCAATTTCCAGCGATTTTAAGTTTTGACGAACCAGGGCAGCATAACTTCGGGATTTTTGTCTGAAAAGAACAAAAATGACTATCAGTAAAGCAAGCACAACTATTATGACAACAATAAAAATGCTTATCTGTGTGTTTTTCTGGCGAATGGTCATCCCGCTGATCTCAACTTCCTGTTGTAATACCAGATTTTCCTTTTCCTTTTTCTCCGTTTGATATTTTACCTCCAGCTCAGCAATCTTTTCGCGGTTTTCTTCCGTGATGATGCTGTCGTTGTAGGTCTTGAAAAGTTTAAATTCTTCCAGCGCTTTGTTTAAATTTCCTTTTAATACATTTATTTCTGAAAGGTTTTCATAACAGGTGGCAATGGCCCAATAATCCCCGGTTTCCAGGGCAATTTCAAGGGCTTCTCGTATATTTTCACCGGCACCATCCAGAAGCTTTTTTTCCTTGTAAACCACACCCAATCCCAACAAGTCGCGTGATATTTCGGCATTAAACTCCATTTCCTGATGCAGTTTTAAAGCTTCAAGAATATACTCCTCCGCCCTGTCATAATCCTTTTTACTGCTGTACATCATCCCGATGTTGGACAGGTACATGGCCAGCCCGGGGACATCATTGATTTTTTTGGAAAAATCAATACAATCATGAAGTAATCTACCGCATTATCATAATCTTTTAAGTTGGCATAAGTGGTGGCTAAATTCGCTTTGGCCATTTCAACACCTCTCATATTCCCAGTTTTTTCAAATACCCCGATGGCTTTAAGGTAGTACTGTCTTGCACTTTCATAATCCACCATTTCGGAATAAGTGATGGCAATATTGTTATAGGAATAGGCCAGGATATTATCATTGCCGATTTGTGTAGCCAGGTCTGATGCTTTTCTGAAATAGGTCAGGGCCCTGGGGTGATCGTAGAGGTTCCCATAAACAATACCCAACAGACGATTGAGGGTGGCTGTGTTTTGCAAATTTTCAAGCTCCTCATAGATTTGAAAGGCTTTGGTATATTTTTCGATGGCAAGGGCATACTCCCTGCGCATTGAATGGATATTCCCGATATTGGTAATACATGCTGCAATTCCTGCTGAATTTTCGATGGCTGAATATTTTTCCAGCGACCGGTTGAAGTAGTGAAAAGCAGAATCGAAGCTACTTAAATACATGTGTGCTGTTGCAAGATATTTTGTTGCTTCTGCTTCGCCTTCCACATATCCAAGTCCTTTTGCCAATTGCTTCGCCTCTTTACTGTATTCTATGGTTTTATCCGGTGAAATTCTACTGTATTCTTTTGCCAGTTCGTTGAGTACATCTACTTTATTCTCGCCCTCAATTTTGTCTAAAAGTGTTATTAAGCTATCGATGTGTGGGTTTGCTTCCTGTGCAAACAGATGGCTTACAGTAAGAAACATTAATACTATTATTAAATTAATTTGTTTTGCCTTAAAGAATTGATGTTTCATCTTTTTACAATTGATTACCATGAAATTAAAAAACAATGTAAACTGGTGAAATAAATGCGCAATATAACACTTTTGTGTT
>JABMQA010000604.1 GCA_013203545.1 Bacteroidota bacterium | reverse complement strand
GGTGTAAGCTCCCGATACGGATAGAGGTTGGGAATGAGTACACCTGTCAGGTTTAATGGCAAAATCAACTCTGGGGCAGTAAGAGCTAATAAACCTGACAGGTTTAAACGGCTTGTGAATAAAAAGAGCGATAAAAAACCCTTTAAGGGGTGAGGAAGGAGAAGTAAAAAAAGGAGAATCAAAATGTATCATTCGTATCCGTTTAAAGAAGCAACTGAGAGTCTAATTAGGCAAGTTTGGAATAAGGGATTAGCTGTAGAGAGTAATAATCCCGATGTATGGAGAAAAGATATCTGCGGGGCATGGATGCAATTCTCAAAACATGGAGATACTAATTCAAAATATAGATGGGAAATTGACCATATTAAACCTCAGTCCAAAGGTGGTTCCGATGATATATCAAATCTCCAACCACTTCAATGGGAAAATAACAGAAATAAAGCGGATACCTATCCCTGGATCTGCTGATCGAAATAATAATGGTTCTCCTTTGAAATGAGTCAATAATTTTCTTTACATTAAGCATATTCGTATGTAGATTTCCGACAGATATGTAAAGATAAGTTTACAAATAATAGATTACTTGATAGTGAAAGCGATTTAACTATTTCAAAAGGAGGGCGTATGAGATGGGAAGGCTCCGTCATTAAGGAAAGCGCTGCTTCACAGGGACTTTCCATTGTACAGTTGGCTGATAAAATCGGTGTCTCGAGACAAGCTGTCAACGATTGGATTAAGGGGCAGATTCCGAAAGGATTATACCTGATAACGCTCTGCGATATATTACACATCGATCCTGACGATCTGTTTATAAAGGAAATTGACCGTGATATTCAAATTCCGGTATTTCGTTCAAAGAGGAAAATGAAACTCGATCAGAATCAGCAGGATATAATGAAGGAACTCGCGGGAAAATATAAAAAATTATTTCCTTCATCGGGTCCCGTAAAAATCCATCAGATAATATCTGTTTCCGATCAAAGCAAGAAAAATGCAAAAATAATTGCCCGGCAATTTCGACAGATGGCAAATGTTTCCGAACATAAACCCATGGATTATCATCACATTTTTCACCTGTTGTCGCTTCTTGATATTTATGTCATTTTCTGTGAATTCCCAATTTCAAAATTGTACGCCTTTTTTACCCGGATATATAATCACCGTGTGGTATTCGTTGATATCAAAACAAATGTCATGGATTTGATTTTTCCACTTCTTCATGAGACTGTCCATTCCATCCTGCGTGATAACAGACCCATGACGATCGATGATACCGAAGAAGATTTCTGTGATACCGTAGCCAGCCATGCGCAATTTCCGGACAGCTATATCGGGGAAATTTATTCTATGATAAAAGGAATGGAGCCGGGGATTCAGATCAATAGCCTGAAACAATACAGCCTTAATAATCACCATGCTATTTGTGGCGTTGTTAAGCGGATTCAGGAAACAGATTCAGGATTTGATTTGAAATACGGCCCCGCTGATACCAATCTGAGAAAAAAAATTCGATCAATTTATGAAATCCTGTTAGGATCGGATAACGTCAGACAATTTATCAACACCTATCAGGAATTGAGTCCTTTATTTGTCAATCTGGTACTGGATCAGGCGGAGCATTTAGCGCCCCGAACCCTGGGTGAATTGTTTGCCCTTGAAAATTACCTGGATATGGTTAGTCTGAAAGATGAATTGCTTCAGCTGAAAAACCTGGAAGTGAACGAAGAGCATCGATGATATTAATATGTGATACCTGTAGTGTCCTGATGCTGATTCGAATTGCCCCGGATATGTTTATCGATTCACGGTTCGAATGTGTCACTATAAATATGGTCTGTAATGAATTGTCGAAAAATCCAAAGTTTAAAACCAAATATCCATGGTACATAAAATATAAATCAAAAATCATTCCGCTGGGTGCGACGATTGAGGATAATCCTTCTGTTAATACTATTCTAAAGGTTATCAATAACATGCTGGAAACATCAGAGGTCGTTAATACAAGAACTGGAAGACTATTTAATTTGAGTTATACCGATAGAAAAATTGCAGCTTGTGCAAAAGCACTAAATCATATGGTTTCGACTGTTGAACATGAACTGCCGGATTTTCTTATTCAGCAATTTGATATAAAAGTATTTAAGCCTTTGAAGGTTATCAATGATTGGCTTAGAAAGGGCTTATTCCAGTGGGATGATGAAAAGCAAGCCGTTCTTGAGGACTGG
>JABMQA010000603.1 GCA_013203545.1 Bacteroidota bacterium | reverse complement strand
TTGAATTTTTAACTTTAATCAGTTCCGCAACTATACTTATTGCGATTTCATAATGGTCTTCGGCATTAATGTCCAATCCAATTGGCATGTTTACATTATCCAATTGTTCTTTCGTAGCAATGCCCGAAGATAACAACCTCTTTATTGTGATATCAATCTTACGTTTACTGCCAATCATACCTAAGTAGGCATGTGGCTGAGTAATGCAATATGATAAGATTTCTCTGTCGATATTGTGTTCATAGGTTGCAATTACAATGAATGTGGAATCGTTAAATGATAATTTTGGTAATACTTCCGTAAAATTCCCAATCATCTTGTTATAACCCTCAGATTCCCAATCGTCGAAGATGTCTGGTCTGTCGTCAATCACAAAAATTTCAAAATCCAAATCCCGGGCATATTTTACAATTGCTTTTCCGATATGGCCGGCGCCAAAAATATAGAGTCTTTTATTTTGCATAATTGGTTCAATATAAATTTCAAGTTTGCCTCCACAGCACATACCGTGCTGTGTTTGTAAGTCATGGCTAAAGAGCTGGGCGGTATTGTCATTTATTACTTTAAGCGCATCAGGTATTACACCGTTTTCCAGATTTCCACCTCCTATAGTTCCAAAAATACTACCGTCTTCCCAGGCTATCATTTTTGCACCTGCCTTTAATGGTGTTGAACCTTTTGTTGAAACGATGGTGCATATCGCAGCCTTTTCCCCCTTTCTCTGTATCTCGAGTATTTTTTGATATATATTTTTCACTTACTTAGCAATTGTTTAAAATCTACAAGTTGATGATATTGCGATTCTGTATTAATATTTGTTAATATATCTTTCGTATCAATATTAACTTTTCTGCAAGGAAACAAATTGATAACATCTTTAAAATTCGAATCATTTTCGGTAGAATGAATAATGCTTTTTATGATTGGTTCTGAAATCAGTATAGGATGACCGCCTTGATTATTATATATTGGTGAAACATAGCCATCAGAAATTTTATTTTCGAAAACAGTTGTTATGATTTCCTGATTAATAAAAGGATTGTCACAATTATGAATAAAACAATACTTTTTAGTTCTTAGTTTATTCAATCCTAATTTGATGGAGTAAAATCTTTCAAATTCTAATTTGTTATTTATAATAACAGATACTTTTGACGCTCTCTCAGATAAAACTTTAATCCAGGGATTGTTGTATAGCTTTTCATTAACCACAACAATTATTTCGCTACATCCAAATTCTAAAAATTCATCAACTATTTTTTCTATAAAATTTCTTTCCTTATCAAACGTAAGCAAAGGTTTAAATGATTTCATCCTTGTAGATCTTCCTGCTGCCGGTATCACAGCGCAAACATTATTTTGCCCGGATTTATTCATTTAAATCAAATGGAATTAAAATTATTTTAACACCCACAAGTTACATGTTTAACTAAATGCGGCAATTTCTGTTATATCATATCCTGTTATCAGGAGGTGAATATCGTGTGTCCCTTCGTAGGTAATTACTGATTCCAGGTTCATCATATGTCTCATCATCGGGAAGTCGCCGGTTATTCCCATTGCACCAAGTATTTGTCGGGATTCCCTTGCTATATCAAGGGCTATTTTTACATTATTTCTTTTTGCCATTGATATTTGTGCAGGCGTTGCCCTGTCTTCATTTCGTAAAGTACCAAGCCTCCAGGCAAGTAGTTGTGCTTTGGTTATTTCTGTGATCATTTCAGCCAGCTTTTTTTGGGTAAGTTGAAAAGCAGCAATGGGTTTTTTAAATTGCATCCGTTCTTTCGAATACTGTAATGCCGTATCATAACAATCCATTGCTGCACCAATTGCTCCCCAGGCAATACCATATCTTGCAGAGCTAAGGCAGGAGAGCGGCCCTTTTAAACCTTTAATATTTGGTAAAATGTTTTCCTTAGGAACTTTTACATTATCAAAAACCAACTCACCCGTTAAAGAAGCCCTTAAAGACCACTTCCTTAATGTTTCCGGAGCTGTTAATCCTTCCATTCCTTTTTCTACAATTAATCCTATTACAATTCCTTCCTCGTCTTTCGCCCATACAATACTTATGTCTGCAATCGGAGAATTAGTAATCCACATTTTTGCACCATTCAGGAGGTAGTGGTCTCCCTGGTCGGTAATTCTTGTTATCATACTACCGGGGTCAGAACCATGATTTGGTTCTGTAAGCCCGAATGCTCCAATCAACTCACCGGTTGCTAACTTTGGCAAATATTTCATTCTTTGTTCTTCAGTGCCAAATTTATAGATTGGATACATAACTAATGAAGACTGTACAGATGCCATCGAACGAATAGCGGAATCGCCTCTTTCAAGTTCTTGCATAATCAAACCGTAGGCTATATGATCCATCCCGGCACCTCCGTATTTTTCGGG
>JABMQA010000602.1 GCA_013203545.1 Bacteroidota bacterium | reverse complement strand
CTCCCATGCAAGTACGCTCCCCTCTCCAAAATGGAGAGGGGCCGGGGGTGAGGCTAAAAATCCCGAAATAAATCCCTTAATCTCCCACCATATTTTCACTTTTTTATACCTTTACGCAAAATAAACCGAATTCAGCGCTGCTAAAAAATTCAAAATGAAACATATCTATTTCATTACTTTCCTGCTTATATCACAACTGGCAATGGCCGATTCCCTCGACGTAACCGGCTTCAAACAAATCCCCAACGACATCTCCTCCAGCCGCTACCCGCGCCTCGATGCAAACGATAACACGTGTGCCCTGATTAAAGTTTTAAGTGCGCTTGATGGGCTGGGTTTTGAGAGCAACGTCGGAATTGTAGGTAACATTGAAAAGAAAGCCGGAACCAGCGAAAACCTTGATAATTTTAAAGAAATTACCATTACCAGCAAACCCACTGGCGCAAACCTGTCGCTAAACGGCAAAAGTGAAGGAACAACCCCTCAAACACTCACAACCAATTTTGGCAAAAACACCATCCAACTCACAAAAAAAGGGTACAACGACTTGCAGGAGACCATTACGGTAACTGACCAACAAGACACCCACACCTTCACCATGATACCAGATCAAAAAACCATTGCCCAGTTGGATTTTAATAAATACAAACGCCGCAAGAACTGGTGGCTCACCGGCACTATTGTAAGCGGTGCTATAGGCGGTTACTTTCTTTATTCTGCTGAAAAGCATTACAATGATTATAAAACCGCAGGTGATGATGCCACCGATTTGCACGATAAAATAGAAAAGGAAGATATAATATGGCCCGTTGCATTTGGCGTTAGTGGAATTTGTGCTGTTTTTACCACTATCAACCTTTCCAAGCAAAATAGAGCTAAAAAGCGGCTAAACATATCGCTGGCACCCATTGACCATGGTGGCTTATTGAGCTTAAAAATGAACTTTTAAACCGAAAATTGGAAAAGATGAATACGAAAAATACAATAGCATTTATTACAGTATGCATTTTGTTAATATGTTCATGTGAACGTGAATGGGATAATCCGAATGACAGGAAATCTGATTCTTACATTTATGTAGGCACCTGTGGAGTACTAACAGATGCAAGAGACGGCAAACAATACAACACAGTTCAGATCGGCAACCAGTGTTGGATGAAGGAAAATCTTGCCTGGTTACCAAGTGTTAATAATCCGGAAATTGGCTCAGAAACGACACCTTATTATTATGTGGACGGATATGAGGGCACCAATGTTACAGAAGCCAAAGCCACCTTCAATTATCAAACTTATGGCGTACTGTACAACTGGCCGGCAGCATTAGATGCCTGTCCGCAGGGTTGGAGTTTGCCATCAGATGATGAATGGACCGCATTAACAGATTATCTTGGGGGAGAAAGCGTGGCAGGTGGAAAAATGAAAGAGGCCGGCATATTGCACTGGTTCCCTTTCAACTACGGTGCCACTAACAGCAGCGGCTTTACAGCTCTGCCAGGCGGCGAAAGGTGCACCAATGGAGGCTTCGGTTACCAAAGTCGCAGAGGCTACTGGTGGTCGTCCCCAGAGTACTCATCTACCGACGCATGGTACAGCATTCTCGACTTCAAACACGCGGATGTATACTATAGCAACGGCAATAAGGCGTATGGTTTCTCGGTGCGTTGTGTCAGGGATAATTAGACACTTTGACTATTTGATTATTTGACAATTTATTAAATAACGGGGTTTGGGGCGGAGCCCCAATATTTTTTTTTTGAGTATGGCCATTTACAGCGAATTACCGGTTTTTAAAGCAAGTTATGATCTTTTGTTGGAGATTTTTCAGTTCACCAAAAACTTCAGCAAAGAGTTTAAATACACCGTTGGCGAAAGCATTAAAAAAGGAAACCATAGAATTGCTTACCCTGATATTCAGGGTCAACAGCCGGCAGGATAAAGAGCAGGTAGTGCAGGAGGCACGGGAACATATTGAGGTGATCAGGCTTTTTGACCAGGGCTGCCATCCTTTCCTGCGTCATGGCTTGCATCCCTTACCTGATGGAAAACCTGGATTGCAAAAGATATCATGAAGCAAGGGACGCAAACCGCTAGGCACGAAGAGGTGGCGCCCCTGGCCATACAGAAAAGGTGCAGCGCACCGGTAATCTTTGTAGCATTGGCACATAGCGTCTTTATCAAAGGTGCAGCGCACCGTAATATCAGGAATTGCATGAATGGTTTGCCAGATCCATAGGCCCCAAAAATGATACAGCCCACCGCAACATAAAGAAACATTTTAATATTCCGGTGCGCTGCACCTCCATGAAATTCTTTACTTTCTGATTGCTATCAATATTTCGCGGTGCTACCGCTCTGGCTGGTGCAAATATTTAGAGCAATGGATTCCCGGTTTCTTTCTTCAGCTTATCCGGGTTTTCTCGGGTATCGAATAAAGTTATAATATAGATGTTTTTATCATCGAAATGAGAATGCCAGGATTAATTTTACCAGTTCCAGTTTTTCAGCTCGAATGTTCATGTCTAATATTTTCTTTTCTCAGGGTCTTGCCGGTTGTCCCAGAAAGAGAGCAATAAGATGAGGTTTTCAGTTTCGCTTATCTGGTAAAACAGGCTTGTTTGATGTGTAATGAACCCAACCCTGATATTTCTCTTTGATGATAATCTGAACATTTTCGGGTGTTCAGCTATCTGATCGATAAGGTGATTTGCTTTTGTAACGAAATTTATGATTTCACGCTCAGTCCAGCGATTGTTCAGGTAATAGATGATGAAATCAAAGGTCTCCTCTGCCTCCGGTGTCCATCTTACTTTGTAAGCCATTTTTCATATTTTTTCATCACCTCTTCATGTGGCTTCGTTTCTCCTTTTGATGATTGCTCCAAGCCTCTTTCAATGGATTTTTTTTGAGATTCCGGAAGTGTATCCCAAAAATCCTGTTCGTCCACTTTGCTGTACAGTAAAACTTTAATGGCCTCAAGTACCTGTAAATCGTTGGTTCTGTCGATTAGTGTATGCAAATCGGATTTTATATCTATATTTCCCATTGTGTTGTTTTGTACAAAAATAATCAAAAACAATTTCAACAAACTACATTATTCCAACACATCTCCAAAAATTCCTACCTTTTGCCGGCAATCCAACATTAAAAAACATATGAAAAGTTTATCCCTCTTTTTTGCGACGTTTTTTATCTGTGCATTTACTCACCCCCAAACAGAGCCCACCATCGATGAAATTAAAAACCTCGGTCGGTACCTTTAAAGCATCCAGATCAAACAAAACTCCTACTCCACCAACTACGCCGACGAGGGCTACCTCTTCCTCATGATCGACCTCAACGACTCCATCAACCCCAAAATCTACGTCCGCACATGGCAACCCGAAAAGAATCCCGACGGCTCCATTTTTGGGTTGAGTGATTTTTTGATTAATTGAGATCCTGATTAACGTCTGGAGGAACCGGCCCCGTTTATTAAAATTTCTACCTTTGCATCAAAATTTATATTATCGATGGCACATCAATTATCAAAAACCAACTACCAACTACAGTCATTGGCCTCCGGAAAAATATTCACCGATGAGGGCTGGATGCTTGATGCCCCCGGAGAAGACAAACCAGGTTTGATCAGGGCCGTTTACGAAAAAAAACAACTTAACCCAAAGGATGATTCATTTGGCATATATAAATTTTCCGACTGGCTTCCGGTTATGGATTTTTTGGAAGGATCCTATGCCCCACTCACCTATAAAAGTGAAGGGCTTGCAAATCACCTTGGACTAAAAAACCTGTACATCACCTTCAGCGGATACTGGCCCGAAAAAGGCATCAGCATGCGTACCTGTTCCTTTAAGGAAACCGAAGCTTATTCGGTGTGCGGAAGGCTGAGACCGGAACACGACCAGGTGTTGGTGGTTGCCTCTGCCGGAAATACGGCCAGGGCATTTGCAAGGGTTTGTTCTGACAACAATATCCCATTATTACTCTGCGTACCGGAAGACAACCTGAACGCCCTCTGGTTTGACGAGCCCATAAAAAACAATGTAAAACTTGTTGCCTCAAGGGCAGGTGGTGATTATTTCGATGCCATACACCTTTCGAATCTGGCCGCCAAACTGGACAAATTTGTCCCTGAAGGTGGCGCAAAAAATGTTGCACGCCGCGATGGGATGGGAACAACGGTGTTATCAGCCGCTACACATATCGGCAGCATACCGGATTATTATTTCCAGGCTGTGGGTAGTGGAACCGGTGCCATCGCCGCATGGGAGGCCAACCTGCGATTGCTTGAAGACGGAAGGTTTGGAACTCGCAAAATGAAACTCATGGTTTCGCAAAACGAACCTTTTGTACCGATGTACGATGCCTGGAAGGTCAGGTCGCGCGAATTGCCTGTAATCGACGATAACCTGGCGAGGGATTATGTGTCCCGGATCGTGGCCAAGGTGCTTTCAAACCGGAAACCCCCTTACGCTATAACCGGCGGATTGTTCGACGCCCTGTCAGATGCCGGTGGAGAGATAATGACAGCAACCAATGAACAGGCACATCATGCGGCAAAACTATTCGAAGAGTTTGAAGGAAACGACATACACCCTGCGGCTGCCATTGCCACTGCTACCCTTATCGATGCCGTGAAGAAGAAAATGGTTGCAAAGGATGCCGTTATCATGCTTAATATTACCGGCGGCGGTGAAGAAAAATTCAAACGCGAAAAAGCGTTGCATTACCTGAAACCTGATATCATCTTTGATATAGATCCGGATTTTGAAGAGGTTAAAGAAAAACTCACCCGGCTTTTCTAATCTGAAAAATCAACGATCATGACAATCTGCGTTCAATCAAAACATTGGAACGCTGATCTTTATGATTCTCATGATTTACGCTGTTCAAATCATAACCTATCATAATGATCATGACAAGCTGCGTTCTATCAAAATAATGGAACGCTGATCCTCATGATTTTCATGATTCACGCTGTTCAAATCATAACTTATCATAACGATCATGACAATCTGCGTTCTATCAAAACCATGGAACGCTGATCCTCATGATTTTCATGATTTACGCTGTTCAAATCATAACCTATCATAACGATAATGACAATCTGCGTTCTATCAAAACCATGGAACGCTGATCTTTATGATTTTCATGATTTACGCTGTTCAAATCATAACCTATCATAGCGATAATGACAATCTGCGTTTTATTTCATTACCTTTATAACTTCAAAAATTTACCTATTTCAATTACCAATGTCTAAAATCAATCAAAATGAAAAAAGAAAACTATTTGCATTCCGATCTTACTGAAAAGATTATTCAGGTGTTCTATAAAGTTTACAATAAGCTTGGATATGGATTTTTAGAGAAAGTTTATGAAAACGCCATGAGTATCGAACTCAACAAGGCTGGACTTAATCATCTTAAACAACATCCTGTAGATGTATTTTATGATGATCATCAAATTGGCAGTTATTTCGCTGATATCATTGTTGAACGAAAGGTTATTATTGAGTTAAAAGCTGCAGAAAATCTTTGTGAGGCTCATGAAGCACAACTGATAAATTACTTAAGGGCTACGGAAATTGAAGTGGGTCTGCTATTTAATTTTGGCAAAGAGCCTGAAATAAAGAGAAAGGTTTTTTCAAACGAATATAAAAAGTAAAGATTGGAACGCTGATCCTGATGATTTTCATGATTTACGCTGTTCAAATCATAACCTATCATAACGATAATGACAATCT
>JABMQA010000601.1 GCA_013203545.1 Bacteroidota bacterium | reverse complement strand
TAGAGCAGGTTGTAATGCATCCAGGCATTTAGCTCAGTGCTGCCCGGCAATTCATCAAGGCCTACCTTGCCAAACTTCAACAGAAAACGGTCGGGGTTGTCGTCGGCATTGGCCATGAAATTGTAGGTAGGCTCTTCGCTGAGTTTGTGAAGGGTATTGGTAAGGACATCGTGCAGTACGATTTCCTGGCCATCGAATACGCCTTCGGTTTCGGTGAGTTGAATGGACATGATGCCGCTCCCCTGCACTTTTATCGAAAGCGGTATGACCGTTGTTTCTGATATAGCATCCATCGAATTGATGGCCAGTTGCCATCCATCGCTTGTATGCGTATAAAGCTGTGGTACCTGTGGCTGGAGACTAAAATATTTGGATGCGTCATAAAAATCATGTTCATCTGTTGAGGCTTCGTTGAGCATTATCTTTGTTTCATCGTAGTATTCGCCGCTGCTCAGGCGCAGCACCAATTTATCGGTTGCCGATTCCTGCTTCATAAAATTTTGCGTAGTGGTATGCACCTGCTGCGAGGGTTGTAAAGCGAGCTCGGCTTCATCTGAAACAGCCTGCACAAAAAAGCCCTGCCCCGAAGCAATGGTTCCATTACCAGGCTCGTATCCTGCGCCGCCGGGTTTGTCGGGGAAGTAGCACTGGGCATACACCTCAGTAACGATGTCGGTTTTGTCCACCGCACTCCAATCGAGCCCTGATGCATACGGATTGCCGATGAGGTTCTGGCCTGCGTTCCAGGTCCAGCTTTTGGCTGCGCTTTTGTCCAGGGTGATGTTGATGTTGCCGGTATTCAGTCCACTGCTTTCGAAGTTGTTGGTGGGATTGGCCGTGTTGTAGTCGACAAGGTAGCCCTTGCCGGCAACAAAATTATCGCCCGGATTGAAGGTGGCAAATGTAGGTTCGACGGTTGTGTTTTTGTAATTCACCCACGTTCCCGGCGAAGGCTCTAACCAAAGGTAGAGGTCTTCATCGGTTTCAGGCGCCCAGTCGCTGGCAGTAATGGCCATCCCGTTTACCGGTGCACTGATCATATGCCAGGCATTGGCATCACCGGGCATGTAACGTTGCACAATGGCTTTACCGCCGGTGCCATGTGTTACCGAACCAAAGGCAATAACGGTAGCATCGCCGGTGTCATCTGATTTCAAAACCAGGTCGCCGACTTTAACTTTCAACGTAGTCCCTGTTAGTACCTTTATATTTGTGTTCGGCTCCACACTAAGCCCCTGCGCAGAGGCAAGGTAGTTGGTAAGAACAAACATCATTAAAATAATTAATCTTGTTTTCATTGTGATAAGTTTTTGATAAATATTTAATCTACTGAATTCGATTTTTGATCTTTTATATGCTTTCCTGTTGATGCTTTTTCAAAAAATACCCGGTCAATTATATTTTTAAGGGTTTTATTGTAGTTTTCGTTTTCCTCAATAAAATTCCTGATCAGTTCTTTAGTTGATGTTTTATTTTTGTCCTTTTTCTTCATTAATTTTATTAAAAAATAATTTGTTAAAATTACAACCTCAAATATCCTTTTGTCAAATTCTATTTCTGCATAAATGCTGCACTAAAAACCTGCACAACATCTGCACAAATATAGCGGGGCCGGGACAGGAATAAATTATGTAATCGTAGTGTTTACAGGTAATAGAGCGGAATCTTATCAAATATTTGCTAAGGAGGGAGAAAGTAATATTCAAACATCTATATGTGTCAGGTGTGTTGTAAAACCACATAGTGTGTTTGGCGTTTTGAATTTCAGGATTCCTGACCCAATGTAAACATTTTGTCGGTTTTGAAAAATCTTTATTGTCTGTTTTGGCGGTATAACTGCTTCTAAACCTCAGTTGCCCTGGTAAACAAGCAAGTTATAAAAGAAGTTAATAAGGTTGATGAATTCGTAGGATACATGATTTGTACTAAGGTTGGGAAAACAAATAAGGTTTTTTCAAATAGATGTATGTCACAAATGCATATTTGAAGTATCTGAAAATCAGTTTTTTTTATGAGGTTTGGTGTCCTCGTATTCATTTAAATTCAGAACTCATCATTTGAATTGATTTCGCAAAAATAAATGAATATTTGCGATTTGTTAAAAATCTGAATCTGCGAAAGTTTTCGGGAAGGATGGTAAATACTGAGTTTTGATTATACACGAAAAAGTCTTGTACAAACATTAAAATTTCGCCAGGAACGCAAACAGGCTTTCTTCTTTGGGCAGGCCTAATTTTTTTCGGAGACGATAGCGGGCTACGTCAACAGAGCGATTGCTTTGGCCGGTAATTGCCGAAATGTCCTTAGAGGAAAAGTTTAGCTTTATCAATGCACATATTTTAATCTCATTTTGGGTAAGATTGGTGCAGGCGGTGATTAAATCAGAGAAAAAATTACGATGGACTTTTTCAAAGTATTTCTTAAACTCTTCCCATGTTGAATTGGAGCGGCTAATGTTAAGTTTGTTAATAATACTCCTGATATATTTATCAATGCTTTCATCTTCAGTAAGGTCAAGAATATTTTCTAAATCCCTGGCAATGGATATAAGCAACTCCCTGTAATGGACACTATTTAAGGTATTTGTTGTTAACTCTTTGTTTTTGAGATCGATTTTGTTTTCTAACAATTCATTCTTCTGTAGTAACAACTGTTCTTTTTGTTTTTGATTTTCTTTGAATGATTCCACCAGAACCAGCATCGACCTAATCCTGGCGATCAGCTCGACCTCATCAATAGGTTTGCGGATATAATCCACTGCACCGGTTTCGAGGGCTGTCATCAGGTTTTCGGACGATGTCATCAAGCCCGTACACATAATCACGGGAATTTGTTTTGTTTCCGGGGTATCCTTCAGCTTTTGAATGAATTCCAGTCCCGACATGCTGGGCATTTCCCAATCGGTGATAATCAGATCGGGGAGCATTTTTATAGCAATATCAT
>JABMQA010000600.1 GCA_013203545.1 Bacteroidota bacterium | reverse complement strand
TATGTGAACCGGACACTGATTTTCCCGCTACGCATCAGAACCAACAGCAAAAAAATGCCCCTTGCAATTGTTGGCATGGCATTCTTTTTCAACCTGGACAATGGTTTTCTGAATGGCTACTGGCTGGGTGTTTTATCCCCTCCATATCCTGCCGGATGGATCTGGGATCCGCGTTTTATTATTGGTGTGGCGCTTTTCATTACGGGGTTTTGGATCAATCTATACCACGACAATTTGTTAATAAGGCTGAGAAAAAATAACGGAACTGCCTATAAAATTCCGCAGGGAGGGTTGTTTAAGTATATTTCCTGTCCTAACTTTTTTGGTGAAATTATCCAATGGGGTCGTTTTGCTTTGTTTACATGGTGTTTGCCATCGTTGGCATTTTTTATATGGACTGTTGTTAACCTGATTCCCAGGGCCATCCACCATCATCGCTGGTATAATGCGCAGTTCAAGAATTACCCTGAATACAGGAAGGCAATTGTGCCATTGTTTTTATGATTTTTTTTGCTTCCCCTAAAGTAAGGATTTTGTTAGTAAATTAGCGCAAATTTGAACACAGGATTGTATTAACACAAATTGGAAAATTTTGAACTTGAAAAAACTAGCTGAAAGTATATTGGCCTTCAGATGGCTTATCATCATCCTGGTTGCCGTATCCACAGTATATTTGGGTTATCAGATAAAAGACCTTGGCATTAATGCGGATATTTTGGCATCCCTGCCTGATGATGACCCGGATGCCATCATGTTAAAGCGTATTGGTGAGAAATTTGGCGGCAACAGTATGGGTGTCATCATCCTTGAAGCGGATAATGTTTACCAGACAAAAGTATTGGAGCATGTGAGGGCAATCACCGATACTTTAAGTATCATCGATGGTGTTTCATCAGTTTCAAGCCTTACCAATATTATCAACATCAAGGGTGGTGATTTTGGCCTCGAAATCGGCAGGCTGGTTGATGAATATGAGCTGCCCCGTACCCCCGAAGAACTCCAGGCCCTTAGAAACACAGTAATGTCGAATGAAATGTACAGGGGATCTATTGTCTCAGATGACGGAACGGCAACCCTGATAATTTTCACCATTGAAGATGGCGCCAATGAATATGATGTTGCTAAAACAGTGATCAGCACAACTGAAGCGATTCATCTTCCCGAAAAACTTTATTACATTGGTTCACCCATGCTTGTTGCCTCTATTTCAGATTTAATGAAAAGTGATTTGACCCGGTTGTTGCCCTTCGCATTTTTACTCATTGCACTTGTCTTATTCCTGAGTTTCAGGTCGGCAAGCGGTGTGATTTTACCACTTGTAACTGCGGTGATAGCCATTGTATGGAGCCTGGGCATCATGTCGCTTCTGGGGTATAAAATGTCTATGATCTCCAACAACATACCAATCATCCTGTTAGCTGTGGGAAGCGCTTATACCATTCATGTTTTAAATCGTGTAAACCAGCTTGCTGTAACAAACAGGGATAAAGCCATCAGCCTTGCCCTTGCCTTCATAATGATCCCTGTTTTACTTGCAGCCACAACCACGGTCATCGGTTTTATATCCTTCATCTTTGGCGCCTATCTTCAGATGGTCGTTGATTTTGGTATTTTCACGGCTGTGGGAACTTTTTTTGCCTGCCTGCTATCCATCTTCTTTGTGCCTGCATTGCTGGATGTTTTTACACCAAAAAAAAGAAACAAAGCCTTGTTTGTAAAAAATATAAGAAAATCCTTTTTGTCCGATCATATACTGTCACCCTTGAAAATATTGCTTTTTAAGCATCCCAAATATGTCCTGACAACATGGGGTGTTTTAATTATTTTGAGTATCGTAGGTATCTTTTTTATCCACCGGAGTGTTGATATTCAGCAATATTTTAAAAAGGGAAACCCAACACGTGAGGCAGAAAACATTATGGTTGAAAAATTTGGGGGCTCCAAACCGATTTATGTTCTTTTTAAAGGTGACATACAAAGCCCGGATGTATTGAAAAAGATGATCCTGACGGGTGAATATATGGAACAAAGCCCTGACGTTTATACCACACAGTCGATTGCCGACCTTATTGCCGAGCTCAATTTTGCCATCACCGGTATGAGGGAAATTCCCACCGAACGGGAAAAAATAGAACAACTATGGTTTTTGCTTGATGGAAACGATGTATTGCAACAATTTGTTAGTGAAGATCTCGATGAAGCGATCATAATATCTAAATTTAAATCGCCCGACAATGATGCCAAAATTGAATTTGCGCGGGACATGCATACTTTTTTAAAAGAATATTCCACCGGGGATTGTCTGATTGAAATCACCGGAATGCCTTTTATGGAAATTACGATGGACAGGAGTTTGATCAAAAGTCAATTGGGCAGTATTACAATAGCCATTGTATTTGTTGTGATTATTGTGGGATTGGTCCTACGGTCATTGTCCAGTGGTATTTATGCCTCAATCCCGATTGTGGCAGCCATCACCATATTATTCGGGGTTATGGGACTCACCGGAATTACGCTCAATATCGCGACAGTGCTTGTAGCAAGTGTTGCGCTGGGCATCGGTATCGACTATGCCATTCATATTATTTCCCATTTTAATCACATCCATCGCTTAACCGGCAACGCAGGGAAAGCAATTGAGGAAACGATAATGATAAGCGGAAAGGCAATTATTATCAATGTAATTTCGGTATCCTCAGGGTTCCTGATCCTGATCTTCTCCGAAATGGTGCCTTTACAATACTTTGGGATTCTTATTGCGCTGAGTATGGTGGGTTCCAGCCTTGGTGCATTAACTTTGCTGCCGGTAATTCTGATACTGGTGCACAGAAAGAAAAATAACGATCATTTTAATTTAAATCAATGAAACGTCATTATTTAATCTCGATCATCTTCATCGTGTCGATGGCTGTTGCTAAAGTTTCGATGGCACAAAATGCAGATTCATTGTTGCAATGGATGGACAATGTAATGTCGGCACCTGAAGATATGCAGGCTGTTGTTCAAATTGTTCTTACCAATAAGTCAGGTAAAGTAAAAGTACGTGAGGCAATGATGAAGCAAAAGGGTACAGACAAAAAATTATACCGTTACACCAAACCTAAATCACAGGCAGGAATCTCCACATTGTCATTGCCCGGTGATGTTATGTGGCTCTATATGCCGGCATTTGATGAACCAACAAAAATTTCCTTTTTAGTGAAAAGCCAGACCTTTACGGGAACTGATTTTTCATATGAAGATATGGAGAGCAGGTCATATAGTGC
>JABMQA010000599.1 GCA_013203545.1 Bacteroidota bacterium | reverse complement strand
TTCCCCTTACGGTAATACTTCCTAGCTTCCGGCAAAAAAGCCTGTAAATTATTGATCCTGGTTTGGTCTGATGGGTGTGTACTTAAAAATTCAGGTGGTTTCTGTCCACCGGATGCTGCCATCCGTTTCCAGAATTCAACTGCTTCTGCCGGATCATAACCTGCAATGGCCATAAAAATCAGTCCGAGCTTATCGGCTTCCGTTTCATGCGACCGGGAATAGGGAAGGCTTATTCCAACGGTGGTACCAATTCCATAGGCTGCCATAAAAAGTTGCTGGGTTTCCGCCGGTTTTTCCTGCAAATATGCCGAAAGCGCCAACCCGCCCGTTTGAATCAGCATGGCCTGGCTCATGCGTTCATTACCATGCCTGGCAATGGCATGGGCTATTTCGTGGCCCATAACCACTGCGAGTCCGGCCTCTGTTTTGGTGTAGGGCAAAATTCCACTATATACCACGACTTTTCCTCCGGGCATACACCACGCATTGGGTACATCCTCCTCAACGAGTGTATATTCCCATTCGTAACCGGCAATGCGGTTTCCAATTCCCTGCTCATTCAGGTATTCGGCAATGGCTTTTGAAATATTGTTCCCGGTCCTTTTAACCATCTCAACCTGCTGCCGGTTACCGGAAACTTTATGCTCTCTTATGAAATCACCATAACTGGTCACGCTCATTGCAACAAGCTCCGATTCGGGCAAAAGGTTAAGTTGTTGCCTGCCACTTAACGGAACAGTTGTGCATGAGGGTAAGATGTAAATGCTTAAGGCTGTTAAAGCTATAAATGCAATGAATCCCGTTTTTTTTCTCATTGTAGTTCAAATATTAAATTTCATTGGTAATTTTTCAGCTACAAAATAAACATGATTTCATAACATAGTGAAATTAAATTATTTAAAAAATGTAAAAAGTTTATGATCATTTCATGAACACATGAAACTGTTCGGGGTACAGGAAAATTGCTCAACCACCCTTATTAAGAATGGTCTATAAATTACCATATTAAATTATTGTAAATAAATGTCTTACAAATCAATGAAGAAATGAAATACCAAAAAAAACTTTTATATCTAAATTATCTCAATACCTTTGTGATCTAATTAACAATTCTATTATAGTTACAATATACTTAGATTATGGATTCGAAGAATTTAGGATTTTTAACCAGGCAGGTACACGCCGGTGGATCAAAGGACGCATTGGGCAGTGCGATAGTACCAATTTATCAGACATCTACATTCAAATTTAAAAACGCCGATCATGGTGCAGCCTGCTTTTCAGGTGAAGAAGATGGCTACATATATACACGGATTGCTAACCCAACCATTGATGCTTTGGAAAGGGCCGTTGCCAATCTCGAAAAAGGTTATAGGGGTATTGCAACTTCTTCAGGTATGGCTGCCATTACAACAGCTTATCTTACCTTTTTGGGTCAGGGCAAACATATTGTTAGTCACAACGCATTGTACGGACCGGCACGGGGTGTGATGGAGAGTGTATTCTCGCGTTTCGGGGTAAAGTACACCTATGTTGACACCACCGACCTCGAAAGCGTTAAAAAGGCAATCACGCCTGAAACAGCCATGATTTATACAGAAACACCCGCCAATCCAACCATTGGCATCTCCGACCTGAAAAAGCTTGCAGATATTGCACACGGCATCGGAGTTCCTTTGGTTGTGGACAACACATTTTGCAGCCCTTACCTTCAACGTCCTATCGAATTGGGAGCTGATATTGTTATCCATTCGATGACAAAATTCATTAACGGGCATGCAGATGTTGTGGCAGGCATGATCGTTACTTCCAATAAGGAATATTACGATATGATGAAACCTGTTATGGTGAATATGGGATGCAACATGGACCCACACCAGGCCTACCTGGTTCACCGCGGATTAAAAACCCTTGGTATTCGCATCGACAGGGCTCAGGAATCAGCTGTTAAAATTGCCGAATATCTCGAAAACCATCCTAAAGTTGAGTGGGTTAAATATCCGGGATTAAAATCACACCCGCAATACGAACTCGCACAACAGCAAATGGATGGCCCCGGAACAATGATCTCATTTGAATTGAAGGGTGGTCTTGATTCCGGAAAAAGGCTTATGGACAATGTAAAACTTATTTTACTTGCAGTTTCATTGGGAGGTGTTGAATCCCTGATACAACATCCTGCATCCATGACCCACTCCAAAATATCACATGATAAAAAGATTGAGGCAGGCATAACCGATGGCCTGGTAAGACTTGCTGTTGGGATAGAAAATGTTGAAGACATCATCAACGATATTAACCAGGCGCTTGAAAAGGTTTAATCCAAAACCGCTTGGGTGATTTTTATTTACCACACTACTTTTGTTTCACTACAAGGGTAATAACTCTTTTTTCATGGCACCGAAATATTCATTTTCGGCTTTAATATTTCAGGCTAAAATCAGTTTTTTTAGTTTCTGATTTCAATTTTTCCATAAATTTGAACCGTCATTCGTAAGAAGAAATCATACCTTTACCTCATTGAAATCAAAATTCTTCATATTGTCATTTATAATTTCCGGTCTTCTCCTTTTCGGGACCCATGCTGATTGTTTCGGGCAGAAAGTAGCCTTGGTATTGAGTGGTGGGGGTTCACGAGGTGCTGCACATATTGGTGTTCTCAAAGCACTTGAAGAAAACAACATCCCGATTGATTATATTGCCGGTACGTCCATCGGCGCTATTGTCGGGGGTTTATATGCCAGTGGATACTCCATTGAAGAGATGGAGGGGATATTCACCAACGACGCTTTTGCCAGATGGGCAGCAGGTAGTCTGGATCCAGGATACAGCTACCTGTATAAAAATGATCCTCCCGATGCCTCATGGATTGACCTGGATCTTGATTTCAGGAAAAAATTCTCTTCGATGATTCCCACCAATATGATTTCGCCTGTTGAGATGGATTTTGCTTTTATGAAATTGTTTTCAGGGGCGGCAGCGGTTGCCGGGTATAATTTTGATAACCTGTTTGTACCTTTCAGGTGTATGGCTGCCGATATCGACTCCAATAAATCAGTGGTATTAAACCATGGTGACCTGGACAAAGCCATCAGGGCATCCATGACATTTCCATTTTATTTTAAACCCATCGAAATTGACAACAAACTCCTTTTCGACGGTGGGATGTACAATAATTTCCCGGCAGATGTTGCCATGGATGATTTTAGTCCGGATGTAATTATCGGCAGCAAGGTGGCAGGAAATTATCCAAAGCCACAACCTGATGACATTCTTTCTCAAATTCAGAATATGCTGATGGCCGATACTGATTTCAACATGAATATCGACAGTAGCATACTAATTGAGCCACCTGTGGAAAAAGTCAACCTTGTAGATTTTTCAAAATCAGGGGCTTTTATTGATAGTGGCTACCACGAAACCCTCAGAAAAATGGAGCAAATCAAAAAACTTGTCCGGTACAGGAGGGATAAAACGGTTGTAAACCAGCAAAGGCACAATTTCAACACCAGTAAACCCCCTTACATTATTGATAGTGTTTATATTTCAGGATTGAATAAAAATCAATCAGAGTATGTTTATAAAACATTGTTACAAAAAACCATACGCAAGCCTCTTGATGAAGTTGAACCTGAATACTTTAAACTGGCAGCAGATGATAAAATAAAATCGATTACCTCGATCATGAGATACAATGAAAATTCCGGATGTTACGGCCTCTATCTAAAACTAAAATCCGCCAACAAATTTTCATTAAAGTTTGGAGGTAACATATCAACCCGGCTTGCCAACCAGGCGTTTGTAGAACTTCAGTACAAATACCTCTTCCGGAATGCGTTGAGGGTGAGGACCAATGTATATTTTGGTAAGTTTTATACATCGGTATTACTGGGCGCCCGTATGGATTTCCCGGGTAAAATGCCGCTTTATCTGGGGGGCAATTTGGTTTACAATCAATTCGATTACTTTAAAAGTACCATACATTTCTTTGAAGATATCACACCATCATTCCTGATCCAGAACAACAATTATTTTAGGGCATTTGTTGGCGTACCAACTTCCAGTAAAGGCAAACTGGAGATTGATTACACTCTTGCAGCATTAAATAGTGAATACTACCAGTCGAACATTTTTAAACGTGAGGACACTGCCGACCGCACCCAGTTTGGTTGCATGGCAGGCAAGCTGAATTGGGAGTTGAGTTCGCTTAACCGTAAACAGTATGCCAGCGCCGGTGCAAGGTTTTTTATATCTGCCGGATTTGTCACCGGTGAGGAAAAATTCACCAGCGGATCACTGTCTAACCAGTCGATGACCGGTTATAAACAATCCCATGAGTGGTTTATGTTTAAACTGGTTTGGGATAATTATTTTGAAAAAATCGGCCCTGTGTCACTGGGATTTTACGGTGAACTGTATCTCTCGAGCCAGCAATTTTTCAGTAACTATACGGCAAGCATACTGGCAGCCCCTGCTTTCGAGCCCGTTCCCGAGAGCAAAACCATATTCCTGCCCAACTTCAGGGCTTACAATTATGGAGCCGTTGGTTTGAAGGGCATATTGAAGTTAAGCAAAAGCTTCGACCTGCGCACCGGGTGGTACTTATTTCAACCTTATCAGCAAATATTTCAAAACGAAGATTTTACTGCCAGGTTTGGTGGAAAATTTGAAAACCGTTATCTTGCAGCATCCGCATCGCTGGTATTTCATACCTATATCGGCCCGATCAGTATGTCGGTGAATTATT
>JABMQA010000598.1 GCA_013203545.1 Bacteroidota bacterium | reverse complement strand
GTCTCTAACATTATTGAACAATACGTCAAAGAACAAATATAGACACAACATTTCTTATGGCCATATGGCACAAAGATAGGGGGGCAGGGGGGTGACTTCAACATCAACCCTCCCTCCTTCACCCGTAAACTTGAAGGCATTGGATAGCAAATTATTCAGGACATGAGAAATCTTCTCTTTATCAATATATGCCAGAATTTCTTTTTGATCTGACAAAAAATTAAGAGAAATCTTATTTTGAGTTGCAAGCGATTCGAAGGATTGAACATAGTTGCTTACAAATTCGATAATATTTACTTCCGTACATTGAAGCTTCATATTTCCTGACTCCAATTTGGAAAGGCTCAGCAACTGGTTAACAAGATCTGTTAACCTCCTGGCATTTTGCAGAACCATTGATAATGCCTGCTTATCCGATTGATTATTAATTTTGGTCAAAAGCTGTTGAACAGGACCAAGAATTAGTGTCAATGGTGTCCGGAACTCATGGGAAATATTCGTAAAAAACTTTGTCTTCAAACTGTCAAGCTCCTTCAGCTTTTCTGTCTCGATATATTCAAGTGCGAGGTTTTGCAACAAACGCTGTCTCCTTAAGTAATAATGCAAAATTGAATATATAACTGCAGCTACAACTAATCCGTAAATAATGTATGCCCACCAGGTTTTCCACACAGGGGGTAATATGGAAATATGAACAAATGTGCCTTCTTCATTCCAGTAGCCATCATTGTTAGAGCCCTTCACTCTGAAAGTGTAATCACCAGGTAGTACACCGGTATAATTCGCAAACCTTCTGTTGCCCGAATAGCTCCAGTCATCCTCAAAACCTTCAAGGAAATAAGCATACTGGTTTTTTTCAGGGTTAAGAAAATTGAGTGCTGCAAATTCAAAACTGAAAAAGTTTTGATTGTGCTTGAGCGTAATATGTCTTTTACAGTTTATGACAGTATCCAGAACATAAGATTCGTTTTTAATCCTGAAGTCTGTTAAAACTACTTCGGGCAGGCTATGGTTATCTTTAACACTGTCAGAATGGAAAAAATAAAATCCGCCACCTGTTCCCTGCTTGCCGCCGACAAATATTCTACCGCCCTTTGATTGATAAAAGGCCTTTTCATCCGAATCATTAAAAACCAACCTGTCAGCAGTAGTAAAAACTTTTGTAATATAATTTGAATTACCATCCGGGTTGAATCTAACCACACCTTTGTTGGTATTCATCCAGAGGTTTTGATGGTCATCACAAGCTATTTTATAAATTGAAACCCCGGAAATTAATTTATCATCTTTACCAACCACTACACACTTTTTTAGGTGCCTATCTACCTGATACAATCCACTTGAACTTCCCAGCCATAAAGATTTATGATTATCCTGAAAAATGCAGTTTATTCCGGGAGCCGTTTTAAAAAGTTGAGAATCATTAAAACCGTAGTGTAAAAATTTCAATGTATCATCATCCGTTCCATCGGCTACCAAAAGCCCGATCTTGTCATCAGCCAGCCACATGTTTTGCTGCCCATCGATGAATAAGTCATTAACAAAGGTTAAAATAACTGTGTCATTCAACTCACATGAAACATATCGAAATTTCCTGTTTTTATTATTGTTGCTTTTATATAAGCCATAATTTGTTGCGATCCATAATTCACCATCCTGGTTCTCTCTTATTGAATTGATAAAAATCGGGTGCTTTGCTGAAATTTTCGGATACCCCTTTTTTACATCCAATACAACAGGCTCGAAGATCCTGCTGTCGGCATTCAGAATGTAAAGTCCTCCATAGGGATATCTATTGCCTACCCAGAGATTGCCTTTACTATCTTCAAACAAATAATAAATTAAGCATGCGTCCTGTATCCCGGTAATATCAGTTCGTCGAAATTTGTAATAATCTTTAAATTTTAAATCCTGGTCAATTTGCATTAAACCATCATCGCTAACTCCTACCCATAAATTTTCTTCAGAATCAAATAGGAAGCTCGAGGCAGAAAACAGCGTGATTTTTGACTTTAAAGGATGGTGTATAAAAGGGTTGGGTTTAAGGTTTAAAACTTCTACTCCTTTGTTTTTTGTCCCTATCCATATTTGACCAGCATCATCATTCCATAATGAGGTAAGGTACCAGCTCCTCAAGTCATCAGGGTTATCAGGTTGACTCATTATGTGATTAAACTTCTTTTTTTCCGGTTCATATTTGTTCAGGCCTCCCTGTGTAGCTATCCAAAGAATTGATTTTCCATAAGTCTTGTCTTCAACGATAGCTTTAATGGCATTGCTGTTGGGCGTGGAATCGGTTGTTATCAATTTTGGAGGCCCAATCCATTTTATGTTTCCATTCGTGTATTTAAACAAATACCAATGTGTACCTATCCAGATATTATCGTAACTATCCTGAAAGATACAATAAATGATCTCTCCCCAGCCTTTACTATAATCGTAGATCCAATCCGGTTTTAATTCGAAAAGCGTGAATTTATTTGTGAGTTGGTCAAAATGATAAAGCCCGGAATAAGTGCCCACCCAAAAAGTGTTTTTATTGTCAATTAAAATTGACAGAACTTCATTGGCAGGACTGCTTAAAGTATCGGGATCGATGAGATAAGGTATAAACTCATCAGTTGCTGAGTTAAATTTATTTAATCCCTGGTTTGTACCAATCCAAAAAATAGTGTCGGATGCTTTATAAATAACATTAACGACATCATTACTGATGCTCTTTGGATTTACAGTTTCAGTAAGAAAATGGGTAAACCTTCCGGTTACACGGTCAACCCTGTTTAAACCTGAGGCCGTAGCTATTAACAAATTCCCCCCGGATTCTTCCGCAATGGCATTTATTGTATTACCTGATACAGATGTTGAGTCATCTGAATTATTCACATAACTTTTAAAGATGTAACCATCAAAACGGGCAAGGCCATTATCAGTGGCAAACCACATAAATCCATCTTTGTCTTTTAAAATAGAATTTACACAGTTCGAAGGGAGCCCCTCCCTGGTAGTCAGGTGTTTGAATTTGAATTGTTCGGTTTGGGCAAAGGCAAGGGTAAATGGAAATGCTGCCATCAGGATTAATAACCAGAATGATTTGCCATGGTCTTTCATACGGACAATCATTAAATCACAGATCAACCACCAAAGGCAGTCGATCTGTATTATTTGTTTGATTGCATAAAAATAGGAAAAAAAATTGAAATGGCGAAAAGTCAGGTAGTTATTTCAGCAACAAAAGCTTCCTGCTTTCTGTTACTCCAGCCTTTTCCAATCTCAGCAGATACATTCCTTCCGGCATTCCCTCAGCATCCCAAACAAAGCCATGCTCCCCGGCCTGCAAAAATCCTGAGTGCAGGGTAAGGATTTTCTTTCCGGTGATGTCGTGGATTGAGAGGTTTGCAAAACCGGCATTGGGCTGGTTGAAGTGGATGGTGGTTTGGTTGTAAAAGGGATTGGGATAACACCGAACTTCGAACTCCGAACTCCAAACTCCAGACTCCAGACTCTCCAAACACACCATCACATTTTGATTTTCATAGGCCCCCATATCAATCCTTCCACCATAAAATCGGGGATTTCCGGCCAGATCGAGATCGGGCAGGTAGAGTCCTGTGGTATCTGGTGTTCCTGTATTTACGCAAGGGGATTCATCCGTAAGGGAAAAGGGATGGTCGCCGGTTTCGGTAAATAAAGGATCTGCATCAATATTCCCTTCGCCTTCCCAGCCATCCTTAACATCTGAATACGTAATGTTGATACTATTTCCAAATATTTCGTGAGGAGAATTATTCCACAAAATTGAATTCACTATCGAAGGGCTGGAAGTAACATAAGCATAAATTGCACCTCCGACTTCATCCGAGGAATTATCAGATATGGTAACATTTACCAATGTTGGAAAGCAATCATACAAGCAGGAAATACCACCTCCACTATCGCCTGCTTCATTTCCTGTAAATTGAGTATTTATCAACAACGGACTGCAGTTCAGATGACAATGCATTCCACCTCCATAATCATATGCATAATTGCCCAGTAGGAAAGCATTTTTTATGATAGGATTTGAATTATCACAATAGATCCCACCACCATAGCCTTCACCATCCCAGCCACCAGTGGTTGTATTATTGGAAATTAATGCACCAATAAATATTGGATTTGATCCATTCACACAGGCGATTCCCCCTCCATAACAATCACCACTCCCAGCAATGTCTGACGCAGAATTATAGGAAATTGTCACATTATTTAAAACCGGGCTGGAGTGATCACACCAAATACCGCCTCCATATTCGGCTTCATTCTCCAGAATAAATACATTGTTGAAAATCGGATTTGAATCCTTACAATAAATACCTCCGCCATTTTTTCCTCCATATCCTGTTGCAATATTGTTGCTGATAATAAGGTTTTGGAAAACAGGATTGGAATTATTACAATATATTCCCCCTCCCATATTTGAATTGCCTCCTGTTATGGTTATTCCTTCAATACTAGAATTTGAAATATTTTCAATCAACATTACACCAGCCTGTCCCTCTGCATCCAGGATAACATTGTTTTCAGATTCTCCGCTTAAACTGAGAAAATTCATCATATTTATTGGGAATATTTCTTCATTTTCGGTTGAACTATAAATTCCCTCTAACAGATGAATTGTATGAGGATGTAAACTGTCGGTCAGGATTTTTGCCTGGGCAGCCCAAATGTTTTTTAAAGGATCCCCGGCTGTTAATCCACTATTTTCATTATCTCCATCCGGTGAAACATACAAGTCTGCATCAAGCAGCTCTATCTTTCCATTTAAAATGTCAAAAGTGAAGTTCTCTAATGGCTGTGCATAATAACTGGTTGGATATAATACAGAAAAAGTATCAACAACCACCTCCATCAATACATCGGAGAAAAGGTCATTTCCCTGGACAGCATTGTTGAAATAAATATTACTGCGGTTGGTATGATGGAATTCAATATCAGAGGATGAACAATAAATTCCACCTCCTTTTGTGGCTGAGTTATTTTTTATAGTAACCAATTCAAATTCCTGAGTTGATGTGGAAGAAAAGTAAAAACCTCCTCCCATTGGAGCATAATTACCTTGTATGAGAACATTTTCAAAATCTGTTGAGGAGTTTACACAATATATTCCACCACCTTTTCTTTCAGCATATTCATTGGTTGAATTATCAGTTATGGTTACATCTATAAAAGTCGGACTGGAATTTAAGCTGCACACCATCCCTCCACCATCTCTATCGGAAAAATTTGAGGTTATTTGAACATTTTGTAGAAGAGGACTTGATGACTTACAACAAATTCCACCACCTCCTATATCTTCAGTGTTGTTGGCATCAGTACTATTGTTTGATATCGTTACGTTTTGCATTTCAGGGCTGGAGTTCTCCAGGTAAATACCACCTCCATTCGTAGATAAATTACCTGAAATGATCACTTCTGATAAAGTCGGATTTGAGTTAATACAACAAATACCACCTCCCCCTTTAATTGCAAATGCATAAGCTGTATTATTCAGAATATTAACTCCCTGTAATACCGGATTAGAATTAATGCAGCAGATCCCTCCACCGCCTGTGTCCTGGTAGCCATTGGCAGTGTTATTTATTATATCTGTATTTTCAATTACCGGATTTGATTCATCACAATAAATACCTCCTCCGTTTTTGGAGCTATTTTCTGATATTATTACTCCTTGCAATAATGGATCGGAATTATAACAAAAAATACCGCCTCCAGCACCACCATAGGAATATGTTGAATTATTGGAAATATTAACATCCTGTAATTGTGGGTTTGAAAAAGAACAGTAAATACCACCTCCGGTGTTAGCAGAATTATTCGAAATGTTAACGTTTTGCAGAGAGGGATTTGAATAAGAACAGTAAATCCCACCCCCATAACTCCAGTAATCATCGTTGATATTATTGATTATACTAACATCCTGAATTGTTGGACTTGAATTGGAAATTGAAATCCCGGAACCATACATTGTAATACCACCGGTAATTGTCAATCCTGCAATATAGTTTGTTGTATTATTATCAATGATCATCACACCGGATTGACCTTCTGCATCCAGGATTACATCGTTTTGGGAAATCCCTTGCAGATTGACATTATCGGGAACATTTATGGGAAAAAGTTCACCATTTTCAGATGTACTATAGGTGCCATCCAGAAGTCGCACAGTGTTTTGTGAAATACTGTCTGGCAAAATAGCCGACAAAGCATACCGGATTGTCTTTAACGGTTCATCGGGTGTTAAACCACTATTTGAATTATCACCTGTTGGTGAAACATACAGGTCAGCATCTACCTGATCAACTTTACCATACAAAATATCAAAAGTAAAATTTTGAAAAGGTTCTGCATGAAATTCAGTTGGATTTAAAACAGTAAAGGTATCGACAACTACATGTATAGTTGTATCAGAATACAGATCATTTCCATAAAGGGCATTGTTTAAATAAATATTGGACCGATTAGTTTCATCAAATCCGGGTGCAGATTGATCGTTATACAACCCTCCTCCCATTTCAGAAGCTGTATTGTTTTTTATTGTTGTGTTTTTCAGAACAGGAATGGCTCCTTCAGAACAATAAATACCACCTCCATATGTTGCATAGTTACTGTCAATAGTGCAGTTTTGAATAACAGGATTTGATGCTGCGACAAAAATTCCCCCACCTTTATCAGATATATTTTCTTTTATTGTAATATTCTGTAATTCAAGTAGTGAATTATTACAATATATCCCCCCGCCTCCATCAAAGCTCCAAAATGTTGAATTGCCTTTTATGGTTAGATTTTGTAATAGAACAGTTGAAAAATTACTTTCTATACCACCGCC
>JABMQA010000597.1 GCA_013203545.1 Bacteroidota bacterium | reverse complement strand
TTTCCAAAATCGAAAAAACTAGCCTCATAAGGAAGTTGTTGTGCCAATTCCTGGCCCTGGTGCCGGGAATAGCATTGCTTTTGTACTATATGTTTTCCAGACCTTTGATTGATCAGCCTTACAGCAGTATGGATTTGAATGAGCTATTAATATCAATAAAAACCATTCAACCGGCAAAGGCCATGGATTATGGTAAAGAGGCTATTTTTACGAAATGGATTTTTGTATCCCTTGTTATAATTACCCTGGCATTTTTTATCAATCAGGCTGGGTTTTATTTTAATAAAAAAAGAAACAATGCTTTTTTTGGAAGAAAAAACCAGATGAATGTATGGCTCCTGATCAGTTTTGTTTTGTTGCTGTGCATTTTATTTTTCCCTGAGCGTATGAGTGGTGGCAGCTTTATTTCGTCACGTTTTCTAATGATGTTTTTTTTATTTCTCATCGTTGGATTTGCCCCGGTAAAATTACCCCTATTTATAAAAGTCATGATTTTCGTGATGATCAATTGGGTAAATGTTGGTATGCTTAAAGTGTATATCGAAAAAAACAGTGAACACTCAAAAGTTGCGGAAGAAGTATGGAATGCCTCAAAAGTGATAAAACATAATAAAACGATTTATCCGGTTACCCGTACACAAAACTGGCTTTATCCGGGTATTTCAAATTATCTCGGAATAGATAAACCAATAGTGGCCCTCAAAAACTATGAAGCTTCACAGGATTATTTTCCGCTGAAATGGAACTGGGACAGATTACCTGATTTAATGCTCGGCAACCGGGTTGGCAATAATGGTTGTTTTACCTGGCCAACCCAACAATCAAACCCACCTCGTCAGATCGATTATATTTTTCTTTTTAACGATTATAATAGCGAAATAAATGACACTTGTTTTGTAAAACTGTATGATGATATTGAAAAATATTTCAGCTGGGAATATTCCAGTGCCGATGGCAGGATTAAAATATATAGAAACAACAATATCTCCCGCCTGGTGGGTGAATGGAATCTGACGGAAGGCAATGGCTATATCGAGAAATGGCAATTTGATGATGATACGCTGATGAAGGGTGTGGGTTTATCGATAAATAACGGAATCACGAGAATTACTGAAAAACTGGCAATTGTTAATAGTAATAGTAAAATATCATACCTTGCCACTGTCCCCGGACAAAACGATGGAAGTACCATAGCATTTCATCTTGTAGTATCAACAGATAACTCAATTGTTTTTGAAAACCCGGAACATGATTTCCCGCAGCGAATCACCTATTGGTTTATAAACGATACAACCCTAAAAGTTGATGTAGAAAGCATTGATAGCACTGACAATAACTTTACCATGCATTTTGTAAAAGCGGGTGGTCAATAAAAAAGCCGGTTTAAATAGTAATTTAAAACCGGCTTCCAATCATTTTATTCATTTAAGAATTTCAATTTTGCCTCGAGGGTTTCCACCTCTTTCTTAGCCAGATTGATTTTCTTTTCGAACTCGTCTTTAAGTAAATTGGCATTTTTAGAGTTTGCCAGGAACCCGATGTTGTTTTCCCAGAGCATAATGTCTTCACGCAGTTTAGTTACCTTTGTTTGAACCTGTGTACGTTCCCGGTAAACATGACGTTGGGCATCAGGTGTATTTTTGATTACATCAAACCTGTTTTTGTAATTGGCCAGCGACATTTCGGTATTGCTGATATTCAGTTTGTCTAACTGCTTGTTGATGACATCCCTAAATGCATTTTGCAACCTGTCCTTTTCCTTGAAGGGAACAAAGCCAATTTCAGTCCACTGACGCTGAAAATCCTTTAAAACAGTGAGGTTATCGGACTTACCTCCTTCAAAATTATATTCTTCAACCTGCTTAATAAGGTCTTCCTTCATTTTGAGGTTGTCGCTTTCCTCGCCCCGAACGCTGGAAAAATGTTCTTGCTTCCTGTTAAAAAACTCATCACAGGCAGCTCTGAACCGTTTCCATATTTTATCAGAATGTTTACGCGGTACCGGACCGATATTCTTCCATTCCTTTTGCAGGGTTATCAGGTCGCGGGTAGTATTTCGCCAATCGTCACTCTCCTTCAATGCCTCGGCCTGAACACAGAGATCCAGTTTCAGGTTGTAGTTGTTGATTTGCTGATCCTTAATCTTCGCAAAATACTCTTTCTTTTCAGCAAAAAATCCATCAAGGGAAACTTTGAATTGCTCCCAGATTTCATCGTTTTGCTTTTTCTGGGCAGGGCCTACGGTTTTCCAGACTTTAAAAAGCTCGTTGAATTGCCTTGTTTTTTCCTGCCATTCCCTGATCGAATTAACCTCCTGCGCCAAAAGATCTTCGGCTTTCTCACAAAGTGCACCCTTCGCAACCAGGTTATTTTGCTGTTCTTCCTGAAGCTTTTTATAATGATCCCGGAGTCGCAGATTTATTTTATCGGTGGTTGTTTTGAACCGCTCCCATATCT
>JABMQA010000596.1 GCA_013203545.1 Bacteroidota bacterium | reverse complement strand
GTTTGAGTGGAAATGGTTGTGGTGCGCTGGCTGCTACAATCTGGATGACCATTCTTGAATTGTTAAGAACGGAAAGCTGGAAACCTGCTCTTTCCGATCCGGTTACAGAAAAAATATTAAAAACATTCTATGAAGTGACTGATTATGAAATGGAGTGTCATAAAATATCAGGAAAGCGTTTTATGACAATAGATGAACATACAGAATTTATTAAAAATGGTGGTTGCGATAAACTGATTAATGTACTTTCTCAATCATAAATATTATAATAAAAAAGCGAAAAATGAATACAAGAAAACAATTACTATCCGACGAACTGATTCGCCAGAATCCGCTTCGGCTGTGGCCCGGCGTTGTTATCGTGATGCTGCAGTGGCTGGTCAGGTTTGGTATCCCTATTGTTGTTCCCGATGATATTGTAATTGTAATCGGGGTGTTTGGCGGACTCCTTGGTGGCTTGGCTATCGTCGTGTGGTGGGCGTTCTTCAGTCGGGCACCTCGGTTCGAGCGCTGGAGTGCCGTTGTCTTGATGATAGTCGCACTGTTTGCGATATCGCAAATCATCCACGAATCGATAGCGACGGCTATGCAGGGGTTGATGTTTGCTATATACGCCATCCCTGTCCTGAGTCTCGCTTTTGTTGTCTGGGCAGTGGCCAGCAGCCGCCTTTCTGATGGACTTCGGCGCATGACGATGGTCGCGACCATCCTGCTCGCGTCTGGAGTGTGGACTCTCCTTCGAACCGATGGCATGACCGGCGATGCCCGTCATGATTTCGCATGGCGATGGGCGGAGACTCACGAAGAGCGTCTCCTTGCCCAAACTGACGACGAGCCAATGTCGCTTGTGGCGACAAAAGAAACAGGAGCCTACTGGCCCGGCTTTCGCGGACTCAATCGCGACGGCATCATCCACGGAGTGCGGATCAAGACCGATTGGTCTGAGGCGCCACCTGTCGAGATGTGGCGCCGGCCGATCGGACCAGGCTGCTCGTCCTTCGCTGTCAGTGGTGCTCTCCTCTACACCCAGGAGCAGCGCGGTGAAGACGAGATCGTCTCCTGCTACAACCTGACGAATGGCGAGCCGGTTTGGAGACACAGCGACTCGACCCGGTTCTGGGACTCACATGCAGGAGCAGGTCCACGCTCAACGCCAACCCTCAGTGGCGATCGTGTATACACATTAGGTGCTACCGGAATCCTAAACGTTCTTGATGCCAGTGACGGCGCTGTCGTATGGTCGCGAAATGCAGCGTTCGACACTGATGCGAAGCTTCCTGGCTGGGGATTCGCGAGCTCGCCCCTGGTGGTCGATGACCTCGTCATCGTTGCCATCGCCGGAGCACTCGTCGCCTACGACATCGCTACCGGCGAACCACGCTGGTTCGGCCCTGACGGTGGTGGAGACAGTTACAGCTCGCCACATCTATTGACGATCGGCGGAATTGAGCAGATCCTGCTGATGAGCGGAGTCGGCGCGACCAGCTTCACGCCTTTCGACGGCACGGTGCTCTGGCAGCACCCATGGCCCAGCGAAGGCCGTATCGTCCAACCGGCCCTGACCGCAGACGGTGACCTGCTGCTCAGCGCTGGTGGGGGAAAAGGCATGCGCCGAATCGCTGTTGAGCACGGACCCGAAGGATGGGAAATCGAAGAACGTTGGACGTCTGGTGGGCTGAAGCCCAGCTTCAACGACTTTATCATTCACGAAGGCCATGCCTTTGGCTTTGTCGGCCCCATTCTCGCGTGCATCGACATCATGGACGGCACGCGCAAGTGGAAAGACGGACGCTACGCCGGTTTTCTCATCCTGTTGTCCGACCAGGACTTGCTGCTGGTGCTATCGGAAAAGGGTGATGTAATACTGGTGGAGGCAACACCTGATCAGTTCACAGAGCTGGCAAAGTTCCAGGCGATAGTTGGTAAGACATGGAATCACCCGGTATTGGTCGATGATATCCTGCTGATTCGAAATACGCAGGAGATGGCCGCATTCCGGCTGGCTCTTACGGATGGCTGATGGGCGTTGCCATGACCTTCAATGAATATTGCACTCTGCAAGAAAATTTTGAGCCGGTCAAAGACAGATGCTATCCCATGAAATAAATCTTGATTGAAAGCGTAAAATCACAATACAATAAAACAAAGAATAGGAATGCTAAAAAATTTAAAATCAAAGAAAAAACCCCACCTTAAAGGGATTAAAAAGAAATTTTTGACAGTAGGCGCATGCTCTCACCTCCTGTTTCATATATTGAACCGGGAATTTGGCCATCCTAAGGAAGATGAAGAATATGCATCAGATCCATTAGCAGGCGGAATCATGCAACAGGGATATCAATGCGGATTGCTCTGGGGATCAGCACTAGCTGTGGGTGCTGAAGCCTACGAAGGTGTAACAGCCAGGATAAAGCCATCGCCCTGGCCATAAAAGCTACTCAGCACATTATGCAATCATTTACAAATAGGGCAAAATATACCGATTGCTATGACATAACAAATTGCGACTGGAAAAGTAAGGGAAGTATTTTTAAATACTTTATCACCGGTAAAGCTTTTTCATGCTTTAAGCTTGCCGAAAAATGGGCCCCTGAAGCGGTTAAGGATGCGTACGAAGGGTTAGCGTGTTTACCTGATGAATTACCTCAGCAATGTAGATCTTGCGCTTCTGAAGTAGCAAAAAAAATGGGCGCAACTAATGAACAAGCAGCGATGGTTGCCGGATTTGCAGGAGGCCTCGGTTTGAGTGGCAATGCTTGTGGTGCATTAAGCGCTGCCATTTGGATGAACACACTAAGCATATCCAGGGAACCAGACGCGAAAGTTACTTTATCAAATCCTAAAGCAACTAAAACATTAGAAGCATTCTTTCAGGAAACTGAATATGAATTCCAATGCAAAAATATTACGGGAAAGTCTTTTAATACGATCGATGAGCATACTGAATTTATAGAAAGCGGTGGTTGCGAAAACCTGATTGATGCCCTAGCGAAATCATAATTATTGATTGGGATCTGGTTGTTGTTGATTAAAATCATATTTCCTGGAAATTGTGAACTGCTTTGAAACAATAAATACCTGCCACCGAGCAGATTAAAACAATTCTTCTTTCCCTATTCATACTTCAACGATTCAACCGGATTACGACTGGCAGCTTTGAAGACCCTGGCAGCTATCGTTATGATTGTTATCAATAAAATAGATACAACCGGTACCACCAACCCGGTCATACTGAAATCGATGTGATAGGCAAATATGCTATCCAAAAGCGCCATCGTTAACATGGAACCCACTACAGAACCCAGTACCGAACCTATCAGTACAATGAGAATAAACTCCCTGCTGATAATTCTGATCAACCTGGGCATGGAAGCGCCCAATACTTTGCGAATACCAATTTCTTTGGTTTTCTTAATGATATTCAGGGATACAAGCGAATATAAACCAACCATGGAAAGTAGGACGCATATGATCCCGATAAAGAAAAATATTTTTATGATAGTACCATGACCCTCCAGTTCATCTGCCAGTTTCTCATTCTGATAAACACCTGTATAGGGCTCGTCCGGAATAATCTGCCCCCATACATCCTTTATGTAATCGTTCACTTTTTTAAGATTTTCGATTTCAACATCCACAACGATGATATCCATCTCTTCAGCCATGCCCAGTTTCAAAATTGTAGGTCTTATTTTAGTATCAAAACCACGCAAATAAAAATTCTTCATTTCACCAATCACAGTGTATTCGGTGGTATCGTTAAGTTTTAACCGTTGGCCAATTGCCGACTCCCATCCATAATCATCAACCAGCTTCTCATTCACAATAACGGCCCTCCCCCGTTCCGTCTCCCTGAAATCCTGATCGAAATACCTGCCGTCCTTTAACTGGATCTCCATCGTTTCAAAATATCCCTTACCAACATTCAATACCGATACCTGACGCTCTTCCTCTGCGCATTTTAAAGCCTGAGTAATACTGTTCCAATGAATATGATGATCGGCTACACCAATTTTTTTGATATAGGGGTTTTGAGAAAGCTTGCTTTTTAGGGCAATTAAATTTTCTGTTTTATTTACCGGCACAACAATCACACGGTCCTTGTTATAGCCGAGATACAAACTATCCTGGTACGTTGCATTCTGAATGAACATAACTGCTGCAACATTGCCAATAATTGCCAGCAGGAATTGAATGGCCAGGAGTGTTTTTGAAAACCAACCTCCTGCTTTGTATTTTGCACTTCCCTTTAAGATTTTAACCGGATTGAAACTGCTGATGTAAAAAGCCGGATAAGCCCCGGCAACCAAACCCGCAAATAGCAGTAAGATCAACAGGAATACCCAGAAGACAATATTACTCATAAAATCAATGGTGAGATCCATGCCAACCATGCTGTTCCAGGCATCCAGTAAAAATGGGGAAAACATCAATCCAATCACGAGTGCAATCAGACACAGGACAATGCTCTCACCCAGGAATTGCAATATGGAATAACGCCTGGTGCCTCCCAACACTTTGTTAATCCCGATTTCTTTGAGCCTCCGGTTTGAAATGGCCAAAAAGGTATTCATAAAATTCAGGCATGCCAGCAACAAAATGATCACTGCCAGTGTGCCAACAAATAGGGCACCTTCAATAGATTGGCTGCTCTTCAGGCGGTAGTTATACATATTTTCGTTGTGGGGGATGTCTTTAAAACGCTCCGTAAAATAACTTTTGACATGCCAGTCTTCCCGGGCATCATTTTGGATCTCCACAAAACGCTGAAGCTGATCATTTATCAAAGGAATTCTCTCCTTATCAGAAACCTTTAAAAATGTGGCATCCACCCAATCTTTCCATGAATGCTCCTGAATATCATTCAAGGTGAAATTATTGTCAATGGCAGTAAGGGCATCATACTGCAGGGAAGAATTTTCGGGAATGTCCTTAAAAACACCACTAATTGTAAAGAAGTAATCCGCATCACTATCCGCGGGATATACCGTAATGATTTTACCAATAGGATTTTCATTGCCAAAAAGGACCCCGGCCATTTTTTCGCTGATCAAAATATTCTTTTTATCCCTGATGGCATTTTTATCGCCGGACACCATCGGAAAGTCAAAAACCTCAAAAAAATCAGTGTCGGCAAACCCTATCCTTTCGTTAAAAATATGCTCCCAAAAGCGCACTGGCATTGTGCTGGCATCATACCTTATCACATTGTCGATGCCACTGAGCGAATTTTTAATGGCCGGGCCCAGGGAGGCTGGCGTTACACCATGTGCCCGTATATTTCCGTTGTTTTCGTTGAGAATGGAAATCTTGTAAATAACATCCCGCTTGCTGTGGAAATGATCAAAATCATAATCAAACTTAAAAAACGAATAGGCCACAATTACACAGGCCAATGCAATGCCCAGTCCCACAACATTGATGATTACAAAAAACTTGTTTTGAATCATATTGCGGAAGGTGATTTTTAGGAAGTGCTTAAACATAAGATGTGTTTTTGATGGTTTATGTTAAGTATTTTGGATGTGTTCAAAAATGTCGTCATATGATTTCATATGACGACAGAGGATTGGGAAAGGTTACAGTTGGGAAACGGGTATTAGACTTTCAAAAATTAGCTGTGATGATCCAATATTTAAAGCTATAATTCCCAGGTTGGAAATTCCCGGAGAACATGTTTATTTTATCCGAAATGTTTAATACAATTTTCCTCCTGGTATGAATAGTGAAAATTATTAATTTTGAGAAAAAAAGTAATCCACCATTGACAAGGTTCTCAATGCATCCGATATCAAAAAAAATGCAATGAATAAATACAATCCAAATTTCCACCATCGACGAAGCATCCGCCTGAAAGGATACGATTATTCGCAGGCAGGATTGTATTTTATTACCATTTGCGTAAAGGATAGGGCGTGTTTGTTTGGCGAAATCAAAAATGGTGAAATGATTTTGAACGATGCGGGTGAAATGGTTGAAAAATGGTATTTCGAATTGGAAAACAAATATCCCGACAAAAAATGCCACGAAATGGTGGTAATGCCCAACCATTTTCATTGTATTATTGAAAATGCGCCATTAACGGATGAAATGCCCACAATGGATAATACGCCCGCAATGGACGCCCACGTAGGGACGTCCCTACGTGGGCGTCCACAAAACGATGGGCGCAATGAAATTGATGGTAACAAACAACAATCCACCGATTCGCCATACGGCATGGATAACCAAAAATACAATGTCACCATTGGCGATGCCATGGATTGGTTTAAAACCATGACCACGAATGAATACATCCGTGGTGTAAAAAACAATAATTGGCAACGATTTAAACAAAAATTATGGCACCGTAATTATTGGGAACATATCATCCGAAACGAACAATCCTATAATCGCATTTCGGAATACATAATTAACAATCCGAAAAATTGGAAAGATGATAAATTTTACGAATAAAATGTATAAAATAAAAAAACCGCAATTATGGTAAAGCGGCCAACCATATCCTTTTCCCGCGGGAAATAATGCTGCAACTATCAACCTGGCAAATCAGGCATTGCAAGTTTTCAACATTTGATAAGTTAATTATAGCATCAGAAGAAATGAAAAGGGTAGTTCTCTATATTTTAATATAAGTTCTCCAAAAAGATAAATACTTAGATACTCAAAGTTTCAAAGAAGACAGTATTACATAAAAATCAAATCACCCCTCCTACCTAATCACCGCCGAGCCCCCAGTCGCTTTTATCACCCCCCTCTTGTCTAATATCAGGTTATCCTCATCATAGTCGTTCCCAAAAATCATGATCTGTGATCCGGGTCCTGCTGCATTTTCAGCTTCTGCTACGGTTTGAAAGGGAAACAAGAGCGAGCGCCAAGAAAGAATTATTTCTTATCTTTGGCAAACAAAAATAATTATTGAAATAAAGAGTATTATTAATCATTTAAAAATCCCAAAAAAATGAAAAAATATTTATTTCTCGCCCTGGTTATTTTGTTTGCCAATAATCTCCCCTCCCAAACCCTGATTGCAACCAGTTCTTCTCCCGATGCAACCGCTAATCACAACCAGCGAAAAATTGTGCGGGACTCCTTTGAAAATATTTATGTTGTTTTTACTGACATTGCTAATCAGGAATGTGTAATTAAGGGAGTTATGTACAATAGTACAGATGGTCAATGGAGTGATGCAACTCAGATTTTACCGGGCAAAAATCCCACTCTTGCCATAAGCAACGACAATCAAATCCATATGGTGTTTGAATCAAATGATGATAATAAGGAAATCAGGCATATTCGAACAACAGACTTTACGGATTGGACGACTGTCCATACGATCAGCGAACAGGGTTTCAACAATGAAATACCTGTAGCTGACATAGATTCCTCCGGAAACCTCAACACGTTCTGGATTCGAAGGAATAATGATTTAACGGAATCGCTGGTTTATGCCCGTATCTCAGGTGATTCGATCATTGATAGAAAGGTCATCACCACTAAAAGTGAGATCGTCGACATCACCATAGCAAATCATTTACAATATATTAATAACCATTTATACTTTGCTTTTCAATTTGACATGGATTCGCTTCAGTTTTTCAGGACCACTGATCTGATGGAAAGTTATGATACCATATATTCTACAATTGGAACCCAGCCATGCATCACATTTAATTCATATTATGAATTTGAAGATGATGAAGATTGTGTCAGGTTTTTACATCTCGACACATTAAATCAATTAAATCAGGCAGAGTTCACTACATTTAGCAATGACTTGTTTTTTAATCAAATCCCTGTCGGTACGGTTGATTACGTATGTATTGATGATATTGCCCCTCCAATAGGGTATAGCTATTTGATAGTACAGCAAGGATATCTTAAGCATGGATTCTCCTACGGCCCTATGTATTATTGGAATACAACGCTTGAAACCATCCCGGGTATAGATTACACCAATCCCTCTATTGCATACAAGCACTTTAATTTTGAATATGTCGACTTTATTTGGATGTTTGGATCCGGTTCCTACTTCATGATTTTATATATGCGGGATGAAAAACAAAACTGGCTTTCAATAGAGGATGATGAAACCGGAAAAGGCTTTTCCGTTACAGGGAGCCCCAATCCCTTTTCTGGACATTTGAAATTGAAAATCTCTGTGGAACAGGAAAAAGGAGTGCCTGAAATCCTGATATACAACACGCAATCACAATTAGTAAAGCAGCCTTTGGTTCGACACACATCTAAAAGGACTTTTGTGTCCCATTGGGATGGCTCGGACGAAAATGGGATATTAGTTAAGTCAGGCACTTATATCATAATCTGTACAGTCGGTGATAAAAGAACGGCGAGAAAGGTTATTTATCAACCATAGTGCTAACATTATCTAATCACCGCCGAGCCCCCAGTCGCTTTTATCACCCCCCTCTTATTTAATATCAGGTTATCCTCATCATAGGTATTCCCAAAAATCATGATCTGTGACCCGGGTCCTGCTGCATTTTCAGCTTCTAAAACAGTGTGATAGGGGAAGGCAAACGTTCCATTACCAGGCATTACAGCATTTTTATCAACATAAATAATGCTGAGAGGCCTGCACCGGTACAT
>JABMQA010000595.1 GCA_013203545.1 Bacteroidota bacterium | reverse complement strand
GTCCACAGTCTTCAGTCGGCAGTACATTCTACTGCTGACTGAACCCGATAGCTATCGACTGCAGGTTCAAAAACGGAGGTTACCATGAAAAAAGTTATTTTTTCAATTGCAATGATTGCAACAATCCTACGCGCAACCGGACAGGATTATAATTACTTTGATACTTCATTTTACAGTCCGATTTTGGATAAAACCAAAAGCATGCGCACCTATTTACCACCAGGTTATGATGATGATACCCTCTCCTACCCCGTTGTCTATTACTTGCACGGTGCTACTGGTTCTTACCTTGAATTGACCCAATATATGCAAGAACTACAAAACATGATAGATACCGGGCACATACGCCCCATGCTTGTAGTGGGTTTGGACGGGCAATGCGACCCTTTTGCCGGAAGCATGTACGCCAACTCTATACTCTACGGCAATTACGAAGATTATATCATACAGGAGGCCATTCCGTTTGCCGAATCAGTATTACGAACAAAAAATTCACCTAATTACCGCTGTATCATGGGATTTGCTATGGGCGGTTACGGCTCCATGAAATTAGCTCTTAAGCATCCTGAAGTATTTGCAGGCATCGCATCGTATAATGGCGTTTTGCAATTAGACACCACATTGGTTTTATGGCAACCTGAAGTCACTTCTGAAAATCCCGGCCCTCCCTACAATTACCAATATGGGGCAGGTATATTTACCAATTTACTTTTTACCGGTGCGGGTGGCTTTTCCCCCAACTTAAGCATACCACCCTACCAGGTTGAATTTGTGTACGATACCCTGGGCGTAAAGGTGGATAGTGTTTTTGAAAAATGGAAGGAACATGATTGTTCAAGGTTGGTAAAATACCTTGAACCTAATTCACATCATCCCGCACTTTTTTTTGCCTGTGGCATCAACGATTTCCTGTATTTCCACCCCACCAATGTTTGTTTCGCTGACACCCTGGATGACCTGGGTATAGATTATGAATTCCTCACCACCAATGATGGTCATATTTTATCTGACGAAATTCTACTGGCCGGCATGTCTTTTTTGGATTCCGTGATGTATGATTCCATTTGGGTGGGCCACATTGAATATGTTTTCGTAAAACCAAATACACTCTCCATTTACCCCAGTCCTTTTAATGCGAATATTAATTTATCATATTCAACCCCAGGGAAGTGTTTCATTAAATTAGAAATCTATAACATCAATGGTCGGTAAATTTCTACGCTTGTGAGTGAGTTTCAACAGGAAGGGGGGCATGAGGTATTATTTAATGGGACAGATCTACCAGCAGGGATTTATTTCTGCAGGTTGCAGGCTGGGGATGAGGTCTTGACTAAGAAAATAATTAAATTGAAATAATTGGATTTTTTGAACCATTCAAAATCATTCCTGTAAGAAATTATGGCGGCAGATTTTTGATGTTCAATACATACAGCAGGAATAAAGTACAGATATTCAAATATATGCCACAGATTCACAGATTAATTTAAGTCTATTTTAACTTGTTAATCATACCCGCCAGATATCCTGCCCCGAAACCATTATCAATATTTACCACACAAACACCGCTGGCACAACTGGTGAGCATTCCTAACAAAGCAGTGATTCCGTTAAATGCTGCGCCATAACCCGCGCTTGTAGGCACTGCAATAACCGGTTTATCAACCAGGCCGCCAATAACACTTGGTAAGGCCCCTTCCATTCCGGCAACAACAACAATCACCCTTGCACCGGCAATTTTTTCAATATTACCCTGTATCCTGTGAATGCCGGCCACACCGATATCATAAAACCGTTCAACTTTATTATTATAAAACGCTGCAGTAATGGCTGCTACCTCAGCAACCGGGATATCTGAAGTGCCGGCGGTAACCACAGAAATATAAGTTGCAGGTTCTTCATATTCTTTCTGTTTCAGTGTAAATGTATTAGAAACCTGATGATAAACTACTGTTGGATGAACTTTTACAATCGCTTCATATATCTCTTGATGAGCCCGGGTCCCCAACACATTTTGTCCTCTCTCGATCATTGCATTCGTGATGTTTAAAACCTGCCCGGGGGTCTTGCCCAGACAAAATATCACCTCCGGATAACCTTGCCTGAGCTCGCGGTGAAAGTCCGGTTTTGAATGTCCTAAATCCTGAAAAGGCAGAAACTTTAATTTATTCATGGCATTTTCAATAGTCAATGACCCTTTTTGTATTCTTTCCAGTAATTGTTTTAATTCGTCAGTATTCATAACAGCTTATTTTTACCTTAATATTTGGGATTTTTCTTTTTGTTTTTCATCTTTTGCTTTTTAGACCGGACTCATCTTTGATTTGGTCAAAGCTCCCCATCCTATAACCTTCAATATCAGCGCAGACAAATTGGTAACCGACTGATTTAACTTTTTTTACAATTTCACCCCTTAATTTATTATCGCTCAAAACATCAAAATGTTCTTGTTGAAATTCAATCCTGGCGATATTACCATGACTACGTAATCTTGCACCTTTATATCCCAATTGAAACAAATACACTTCACCCTTTTCGATACGGGCCAATTCCTCAGTTGTAACCGTTGTATTGTATGGAATTCTGGTGAGCAGGCAGGCATAAGCCAGTTTGTTCCATGTGGGCAGGTGGAATTCTTTTGAGAGTTGCCGGATTTCGTTCTTGGTTAATCCAACCTCTCTTAAAGGGCTTAACACATCTAATTCTTCCAGGGCTTTCATGCCCGGCCTGTAATCGCCTTCATCATCTTTGTTTGTTCCTTCTAATAAATATTGAATGCCACGTTTTTTAGCTTCGGATTTAAGTATGGTAAAAATCTGCTTTTTGCATAAATAACACCGGTTTGAAGGATTGTTTTTAATATTTTCCGGTATTTCTGCTTTTATTATTTCATGTTTAACTCCGCTTTGTTTTATCCAGTCTTTAGCTTCTTTGACCTCCCAATCCGGAATATGTGGCGCGTTAACCGTAAAAGCCACCACATTTTCACCAAGAGCCTGTTTGGCAGCAGCTACCAAAAAGGTACTGTCAACCCCTCCTGAAAAAGCAATGGCCACCTTATTTAACCTTCCGAGGAAATGGATTAGGTTTTTGTGTTTTTTTTCTGTTTGATGGATCATTCGTTGGTTTTAAAATTCAACATTTTTTCGATTTCCCTGTAAACCTCTTTTATCGGAATATTATTTTCCATCGCTAATTTTGCACAATCTTCATATTCCGGTTTTTGTTTGATCACTTCATCATTATGTATCGCCCTTTTTATTTTAACTTTTCCGTATTTTGTTTCTAATTCTACCACATCTCTCTCAAGTTCAGTCTTGTTTACCGGATAACTCCTGAATCCAAACGTTGAGGTTTCTTTTATCAGAATTCCAGCAACCTTCTCTTTAACAGAATTATGACAAAGGGCACACATTTTTGAACCGTTCCTTGATTTTTTCATTATAATGGGAGTTATGAACACATCGTCGGCGCCTGCATCAAAAAGTTTGTCCATTATGTACTCCAGGAGTTCAGGGTTCATATCATCAATGTTACATTCAAACATGGTGTGCAAATTCTTTGATTCTGTCGGTTCATTAAACCCGCCGCTAAAAATCCTTAATACATTCGGTATTTCCGATTTTTTATGTCCAATCCCGTACCCTGTTTTTTTTATGCTGAAATTGTCGAGGTTTGTAAATTCATCAACATTACAGGCAAGAATTACAGCTCCGGAAGGTGTGGTAGCCTCAAAGGGCTGGTTGCCGGTTTTAACAGGTATGTTTTTTAAAATTTCGGCAGTTGCAGGAGCAGGGACTGGAAAAGTACCATGCTCACATCTCACCAGCCCGCTGCCAAGTTCAACAGGCGAACAGAAAATATTATCAGGTTTTAAATAATCGAAACATAGTGCAGCGCCGACAATATCAATAATTGAATCGATTGCCCCCACCTCATGAAAGTGTATCTCATCGATATTTTTACCATGAACCTTTGCTTCAGCCTCTGCCAGTTTCTGAAACATCTCTATGCTCATGTTTTTAACACTATCATTCAAATCACCGGTTTTAATTATTTTAATGATGTCGGATAAATGCCTGTGATGGTTTTTACTCTGGCCTTTGTCAAGATTAACTTTAACTTTTGTACCGGAAATACCTTTCCGTTGGTCAGATGTAATTTCGATCGTGTATCCGGTAAGCTTCAGTTTTTTAAGCTCATTTATCAGATAACTTCCCGGCACACCTGAATCTATCATAGCTGCCAGGTTCATATCCCCGCTGATTCCTGAAAAACAATCGTAATATAATATCATGTTTCTTTTGATTACTGTTTTATTGTTTCTTGTCGGTTTCGAATCATTTCGATATTTAGAACAGCTAAAATAATAAAAAACCCTAAAGGATTCTAACCTGGCTAAATCTTATTTTGTCGGTCTGTTTTGAAATGTAAGAGCTCAATTTCCTTAAAACAATTAATTCATCAACTCATCAAAAGTAAGCGAGATATAGTAAATCGCTCCCAGGGTTGGGCCGCCGTAAAAAGTGAAATATCTTGTGTTTAGTATGTTTGATCCTCCAAGCTTGAGAACAGTTTTTAATTTATTAAACCGATAGCTTAGCTGGGCATCTATTGTATTGTAAGCAGGAACCTGCCCGCTCTTTGCAAAGGATGAGTTCCATGTGAAGGCATCCTGCCATCTCCAGGCTATATTAAATCCTAAATTTTCAGTCAGATGGCTGTTGCCAAAAGTTATGTTCACAATATGTTCAGGCGTATTGTAATTGTTTATAAATCCTTCAGATAATCCTTCGGTAATTAATTTATTCCAGGAATAATTCATGCCTATGTGATAACCTTTATAAAAAATGTAATCCAGGCCGAAGGCAGCACCCTGCGATTTTACAGTCCCGGTCCTATTCTGGGAAGTCCCAAATGTATTGCCCGAATTTCCGCTTAATAATCCATACAGTGCTGCCTGGGTAGTATCACTGAACGGATCGGTGGGATTTCCGTTTTCGTCTTGTGCCTGTCGCACACGAATAGAGGAAATAAAATCATTATAAATATTAAAATAGTAGTATGCATCGATCATAAGTTTCTCTGAGAACAATCCTTTATATCCCACCTCAAATACCTGTATCTGTTCGGGTTTAACCGGGGCCCAGGTAGTGAAGGGTACGAGCAGGCCCGGATCGGGAGAACCTTCTGCCACAGACGTTGAAAATGCATTAACCGACTGGAGCGTGTAGGTCCAGTCACTTAGCTTGTATTTATCGTGGAACTCCTGCAAGCCACCCACTGACCGGCTGCTCACCACGTCCAAATCGATATATTGGTTCTGTGTTGATGGATTGCGGAAACCCGTTTGGTAGGATGCCCTGAAATTGTGATTCCAGAGGAATGTATATACTGCTGAAAGCCGTGGGCTGACCTGACCTGTAAAATTCTCGCTTTTGTCGTACCTGAGCGATATTAATAGTTTAAGGTGGTCGTTAATTAATTTCTTTGATAATTGCATGTATGCACCATATTCATTGATACGGATTGGATGTCCTTTTGAATCCGGGTAAATTGTACCATCCGATCTCAGATCGTATTGCCTCCAGTTTGCCCCGATTATAAAATCAAAAATACTAATCTCATTCTTGAAGTTATATTGACCTTCGGTGTGATATAAACGGGTATTGCTGTAAAATCTAGCCCCATCAGGTATTGTCAGGGCATTTATACTGTCGGCAGCATTATTGAATTCCTTACTTCCGGGTTCCCACCTGCCGGCATCAGCAGCCCCTCTTGAGAGATTATGCAGATCACTCATAGCCTCAGGATCATTAAGCAGGGCATCGACAACATCCGCATCAAAAACAGGGCTACCGGTGCTTGATATATTTTCTTCTATTAAGCCTCCTACTATTGTACCTGCATAGGATCCAAACCAGGAAGAGTTGCTTAAATATTCTTTATTAATTGCATATCCGGTGAAATCGGCTATGTATGAGTCTCCTGCATTTTCGACCATACCATAGCCAAGCAGTTTCCAGTTATCGGCATCAATTCCCAACCTGTGTATTTGAATATCAGCATTCTTAATTGAATAGCGCTGGGCACCGGTCATAACAGTAGTGCCCCCTCCATAATTATACAAATAACTCAACTCAATATTATCATTTATCCTGTAATTCAGTCCAATATTTGCCCTGATGTATTTTGAATCATAGTCGATAAGTGTATACTCCGGATACCCTGTCCGGTTTACATTTTGAGCCGGAAGTGAACCAACATAAGGTGCTACAGTTTCCGGTTCCAGTCCTGTTTGGCTGGCAATCGCATTGATCAAACTCTGTGAGTTACGCATTAAACCGAGGTTTGTTCCTCCATCATCACCATAAAGATTTACACCATCATATGCCGGATTAGAACTTAGATTGCCCTGTAGATTTGCGTTTTTGTCCGAATAATTGTGTGCACTCCAGTCGCTTGCTTTCATCAGGCTAAAGCCTAATTTAAATGCAATTTTGTTGTTGAAAGATTTTGCATATCTCACTGCTGTTTCGTAAATGGGTTGAGGATTAGAAGGTTCTCCAATATCAGGGTCACTATTAATATAATTGAACCCTAATTTTAAGTACGCACTTAATCCCTGATATTTGAACGGGCTTTTGCTTGTTACCAATAACATTCCGCTGTATGCATTGGGACCATATAATGCCGAGGCCGCACCGGGCAACAATTCAAAGCTCTCAACATCCAATGAAGAAGGAATATTGAGATTTCCATAAGGCACGTTTAACGATGGCGACTGTGTATCCATCCCGTCATACAACTGAACAAAACGCCTGTTAATAGTCCTGGCAAACCCACGTGTATTTATTATCTGGAAATTAATGCTGCTGCTTGTCATATCCACACCTTTCAGCGTAGCTATGGCTTTATAATAATCATCCGATGCTATGTTCCGGATATCGATGATCCCCATTTTTTCAATCGAAACCGGGGATTTCAATATATTTTCTTCTACCCTTGAAGGGGACTGCACGAGAACTTCATCCAGGGTTGTGATGGATTTAACCAGGACTATAACAAGCTTAACCCTACTTTCGCTTACCTCAATTTCCTGGCCTTTGTAACCAATCATCGAAACGGATAGCAGGATAGGTGGTGTGTCCTTTACTTCTAAATAAAAATCACCGCTGTTGTTACTAATGGTTCCCATTACCTTATCCTTAACATGGATGTTAGCCCCGCTTAAAGGTTCATTAGAATCATTTTTAACATTTCCGGCTATTTCGATATGCTGTGCATATGCCGGAAATAAGGATGCCAGGAGCAGCATCAGGGTAATAAAAGTTCTTGCCGGGAAATGCTTTTTCATGACTCAAATGCTTTAATCGATTACTATTCCGGATAACCAAAAAATCGAACGCCATGCAAATCAATGCGTGCATTATTCCAATTACATCAGGTTCATGATATTTATGGCATAAAGGTAATAAAAAAAACAATGGCTATTTTTTCATAGTAATTAATATCAATTTCATTTCGCAAATGCTCACGTAGAAGAATTATTTACCATTAGACTAAAAGCATAATACAAGGGCAAAAAAGCCAATTTTTGTTCCGGGATTTTCCCATAAGGCACCGTGGATAATACATAGCCCTGCTCAATATGCGGGTATTTTTGCAAAAGCAGATGTAAGCTCCTAAGTTTTCCGGCTGCTCCACCCTTGACCTCAATAGGATAAATTTTACTGTTTCGAACAATCAGGTAATCTACTTCAGCAGAACTGCTCTTTGCATCTCTCGACCAGTAAAATAGATTATCCATTCCGATCGATGCCATCTCCTGTCCTACAAACTGTTCTGCAAGGGCGCCACTATACATCGATAGCAGGTCATTCTTCTTATATTCCATGTTTGCAGGCATATCATTTAATGAACGCATCAATCCGATATCAACCATTAGTGCTTTAAATTTTCTGTCCGAAGCCGCAGCGCCTAACGGTAAGGAGGCCGGAGATGTAGCATGGATTTTACGTATCACCCTTGCAAGCAAAAGCAGGTCAAAAGCCTTTTTGTTAGTTGGCCCACTAAATTCATCCGATATTTGAGCGTATTTTATCTGGTGACCAACATTTTTTGCAACTGTGACCAGGGTATGGTTTAAACTCCTTTTATCCACATAAGGAGCATATTTGGAGAAATCCTGGCGAAAGGTTTCAATAAGATCCGTTTGAACATTAAATACATCGGCCATACTTTGGGTATCCTGCCATACTTTAACAGATTCGGGCATCCCTCCCACAAACATGTATTGGCGTAAACTCTCCAGTAGCATTGCATGAATTGGCCCTGGTAATTCTGCGGGTTCAGATCGGATGATGTATGCAGCCTTATCCTTTCCGGTAGCCTTCAAAAACTCATAAAAGTTCATTGGGGCCATGTTCATGATTTGTACCCTGCCTACTGGAAAACTGATATCTTTCATCGCAAACTCAAGCAGTGAACCAGTTGCAATCACATGCAATTCAGGAAGCTCCTCGTAGAAATACCTGAGCGACATGATGGCTTTTGGAGATGCCTGTATCTCATCAAAAAAAAGCAAGTCGCTTCCAGGAGTAATTTTTGTATTCAAAAGAATTTCGAACTCACTGACGATCCTGACGGGATCAAGGTCCTTTTGAAAAACACCAAACCAGTCGGAGTGTTTTTCAAAATCAACAATATGAATTTTCCCCTTAAAATTCGCTTCACCAAACTCTTTGATACTATATGTTTTACCTACCTGCCTTGCACCCCTGACAATGAGCGGTTTTCTATTTGGGGAAGAGCCCCACTTTTTAAGTTTGTTCAAGATTAATCTTTCCATATTTTAGCGATGCTTTAGAAACACAAGGCAAATTTAAAACAATTACTTTAGAAATACAAGGTTATTTCTAAACATGTTCTTTAGAAATACAAGGTTAATTGTTTAAGGTCATCTTTAACATCAGTCTAACCTGTATTTATGAATAATACAGGCTAAACCTTGAACCTCCTCCCTTTCCCATGCGTTCCTTAGAAAAATCCCAACGTTCATTAGAAAAATCCCAACGT
>JABMQA010000594.1 GCA_013203545.1 Bacteroidota bacterium | reverse complement strand
CCTCGATGTACACCATTATCATATCACAATAGGTATCAATGCAGCCGGTAATATCACTACTGATGGTAAGACAAACATTGTAAATTCCTTCGTTGCTGTAAACATGAAAAGGATTTTGATTGACGGATGAGGAACCATCGCCAAACTCCCAATACCAATCGGTTGGATAACCAATTGCATTATCATAAAATTGAACCCCCATAGGGTTTCCGGGATCATAAAAATAATTATAGTGAGACTGGCACTCAAAATTTCCACCTACCTGTACGGATGAGCAGTAGGTATCCGAGCACAAATTCACGGTATCTTCAACTGTTAGACACACTTCATACGGCCCCGGTTCGGTGTAAGTATGCGTTGGGGATTGCAAATTCGAATCTTCCCCATCACCAAAATCCCAATACCATGTATGGATCGCGCCAACGGACAGATCAAGAAATTGTATGGTATTGGCTAATCCACTAACGGGAAAGGAGATAAAATTTGCCTGGCATATTGAGTCACCAACATAAGATACCAGCGCGCAAAACTGATCATCACAACTGCCACTGTTCCCGGTTATTGTCAAACATACCTCATAAATCCCATCTTCAATATACAGATGCGTAGGATCGGGTTCATACGAAATATCACCGTCACCAAAATCCCAATACCAGCTATCGATATCCCCAAGGGAAGTTTCCTTAAACAAAATATGGTTGTTCTCTTCAGGATCAGGAACAAAAATGAAATCAGAATGGCAATAAGTTAATTGTGGGACATAACAAATAGTAAAATCAGCAATCAAATTATTGTTGTACACATTAAATGGTAACGACTGACTCAAAATTTGATGATAGCAGTCGATGGTAGAAACCTCAATAATGCCATTGGAAACCGGTAAAGAAAGCACATGACTGTAAAACCCGGATTGGCCTGTAGATACCTTTTCGAAATAGACAACCGGCGGATCAATATTACGAAACTTAACGGTAACAATGTGATTTGGCACCGCCTGCCCCGTAATTTCATCAAATACGTGTCCTGATACCACAACATTTGAAACACCTCCATAAGAGATTACAGCAAATGGGATTAAAAATATGAATAATAAAAATTGTTTCATGGTTTACGATCCGAATCGTTTAGCTTTAAAAATTGTAAAATAAGCCCCCGCGTATTCCAACTCCGTATGGGTTTTTCAATGATTCTTCATTGCCATTGTAAACTGATTTTACATAATACCTGTAGGTTGGTTCTACAATTATACCGAAATTCTCTGTCATCTGTAAATGAAGTGCCAGGCTAACCAGCACCTGAATGTTGGTTCTAAACCTTGAAGGTGTATAATTATTTACACACTGAACGTTGGCATCAGGGTTATAATAATTCAACCGGGGTTCGCTTTTTTCGAGTAAAAATGCAAACGTTGGCCCTGCTTTAATGTAAGCTGAAAAGATACCTCTTTCAACAGCCTTATAGCCAACCATCAGTGGAAACTGAAGGTAAGTATAATGGTTTTGTGTTTGTTGGGCAACAAAATGCTGCACTGAATCATATGTAGTTACTACCGTAGTTTGCCAGATAATAGAATCGGGGTTGTTTGGATCAACGATAAATGAGCCAACATCATGGTAAAATCCCGTGCTGTCATAGGTCTTCATATCTACCTGATAGTCGCCGATGTCATTTGAATAACTAAATTCCAGTCCGCCCTGAAGCAAATATTTAGAATTTGAATATTGCAGGGCAGCGCCTGCTAAATAGCTCATTTCCCTGGATGAGGATGCAGTCCTGGCGTATTCGGTAAATTCAGGCGCAAAATAGGCTGATACCGAAATAATGGAATTGTTTTTCCTGCCTTTCCCCGGCCCGTTAAAATCACGTTTTGGTGGCCTGTATTTTCCTTTTAAAATCTGACCAAGAGAGAATGACAAGGAGTGCATTTTCTGTATTTTACCTGTACCGGCCCGCTTTTCTAGTGCTGCAATACCCATCTCGTCAAGCTCCGTTTCACCAGCAACGCCTGCAAACGCTCCCATACGCCCGGCTTCCATATCATGTGCAAGTTGCTGGTTGTTACCTCCATAAATTTGTGGTAGTCTGCTTATTTGATTTTCAGAAGCATTGCCCGGATTAATTTCAGTATCATCGAGGGTAACCGCAGTCACAACTTCATCCTGTAAACCAGCTTCATCCTTTTGATCAAAGGTTTCCGTTTTGGGTTGAGCGCCAACCGGGGTTTGTTCAACAACTTCAACCGGGGTTTCCAATCGTGCATCACGTTGTTTTGGATCGTTCAATCCTTTATCAGTAATAAATTCACGCTCACCCGGGGCTTCCACAACACTGCCATCAATAAGGATCTGATAATCATCCTGTAGTACATCCGGGCTGGTTATCTGAGTTTGTTTAGAAATGTCATCGATAAAAGTACGGTTAGCAGAGGTACTTTCTTTTTCAGAATCTGTAACAATGGTCGTATTGGAGGGCAACTGGTCCGTTTTTGCAGTTAAAGTCTCATTCCCGACAACCTTTTCAGGAGTTACCGATGGGCTCAGGGTATAAAACATCATACCTGTAACAACAACAGCGGCAGCAGCAAAGCCAATCCAGCCTACAGGTATATTGG
>JABMQA010000593.1 GCA_013203545.1 Bacteroidota bacterium | reverse complement strand
TTTTAACACTAATGAAAATTAAACTAATTTTGAATCGAAATAATGGCAAAATCATACATCCTTATTTTCCGTTTTCATGTCATCACTATTTGCCGAAATCATAGCATATTTGTTTTCTGGTAACAAACATCGCCAAATTCCCCTTTTTTGAATTTCCTTTCAACATCAGTAAAAATATAGGCACTGTAGGTTTCTTTGATAGGACTTTCAGAAACAATAATGTGTTCGTAGTTTAAATCCTTATCTTTATTGATCAAGTATTTTACAATCCAATTTTTAAGGGAATTAAAATCAATTTTTAACTTTTGTTTCAGATCTGTGCTATGTAAAGTATGCACACAAATAGAACCGCTTCCCATAACATGATTATATGGGATGAGATCTTTATTCTTAAAAGTTATAGATTCAGAATCATAGCTTTTTAAGGGATATTGGGGTTGGATTTCAATTTCAAAATTAAGGGAACCATCTAATCCTTCGAAAGCTATTTCTACTTTAGCATTAATAGAAAAATCCCCTTGCTCTATAAAGTAAATCTTTTTGACAAAGGATAATTCAGAAATATGGCTTTTGATTTCATCTATGTTTAAACCCATTTACCCAAAGCGTTGATTAGGAGGAGGAATTGATGGCGCTATTATGGAACCTTTAATTCCATAAGAGTTTTGAGACGATTTTTTTTCTTCAAACTTTTCGTTTATTGGGAAATAAGTTTTAATGTTTTCACTATTCTCCTCAATGCGATTAATCATTATATCCATTCGATCTGATAAATTATTTCTTTCCCAAGTTTCTAGAGATTCCATTACATCATTATTGCTGTTTCCTGGATCAGTTAATTTAAAATCATCGTTGGTTACATTATCCTTTATGTATTCCATTACTGTATTTAATTTTTCCCAAAGATTTCCTGTCACATCAACATTATCAAAAGCTTTTATGGTTATCAATTCCATTAAGAAGGATTTGTATTTTTCATTGTTACTATGCTTCCAAATCTTAAATAATCGAATTATTTTCCTTTCATTCTCTTTAGCTTTTATATGGTCAATTTGTGCTTGTATGTTAGTTTGGATATAAGCTTTCTCCGCTATAATTCCATATTTAGAATTTACATATAAGTTTGTCTTCTTATCATCCGGATATTGATTTTGATTTAATTCACGACCAGGAACAATATCTAAACTGACTATATTACCATCTTGGTCAGGGAAGAACTCAATCCCAATAGACACTTTTTGTTTTCGAACTGTGGCTTCTTCATTATAGCTATCATATAGAAAATCATACACATCATCAAACATATTCTCTAATGTGTCGAATGAATTTCTCTTAAAAGGGACTACTATATCTAAGTCGAATTTGCAATTGATAGCTGTGTGTTTAGCAAATGAACCAGAATTAATTGGACTGTAAATATTGCTTGTATATTGTTGCTCTAAAGCCTCCTTGACTTCGTCTCTTTGAGTTTTATACTTTGTCAATAAATCGTCAATGTGAGACATTCTGTGTGTCTCTAAAACATTTTGTAAGTGCTCATTTTTTTCTACAGCCATAATATTCTTATTTTTAAGTAAATAAGGCAATAATGAGGCCATTGATAAATTATGACATTTAATCTGTTTTTTACAGCCTTGTCTTGTCAAAATGACAGTTTTTTGAGCGAGAGATAATTTTAGCTCTTCGGTTTTTTTGAGCTGACCTTTGCTTTGGTAAAAACTGGAAGTGCTAAAATGTGCTGTTGGTTTTGCAGTATTTGTGGTAACTTCGATGAAAACATCACCATCCTTCACACGGACTTTAGCGGCGGGATCTCTGTCACCCTTTCAGGGTTGACAGGTATTTGAAATGGTGAATTATTTTAGCATAATGTGGTTTTGCTTTTTATTGCTAATTTTGTAGGATACAATTGCATTATTGTTATGAAATCCTATATTGTAATGCTTAAAAAATATTGATTATGGGTGCAGCAGATTTTAATATTAATTTACCACTAAGCTTTGACCAGATAGTCGGGATTATTAAAAAACTCCCCTATAACGAACAGCTTAAATTGGGCAAGATATTGCAAAAGGAGGCAAAGCAAAAAGCAGATTATGATAAGGTTCTAACTCATTTTGCCAGTGAAAGTGTTTTAGCACAGGATTGGGAATTACCAGAAGAAGGCGAAGCATGGAAAGATTTGTAAAAGGTGATGTTGTCGTTTTACCGTTTCCTTTCTCCGATTTATCGTTAGCAAAAAGAAGACCTGCTTTGGTATTATCCGGTTTGCTCGGTGATGATATAATCTTATGTCAAATTACGAGTCAGTTTGTAAAGGATGATTATGCCCTTGAGTTGAATACCTCTGATTTTGCAATAGGTTCTCTAAAAAAGCCAAGTAATATCAGACCAAACAGGCTATTTACAGCTGATAGGAATATCGTTATCCGTAAAGTTGGAACCCTTAACCCTGATCTTTACGAGCAGGTTGCAATCCGACTATGTGATCTGATAAGAAAATAAGTTCCTAACCGGTTTTGCAACCCGAATTTGTTAGATTTGAAAAGAGTCTATCAACAACAACCGGGATTAACTTTTCCGTCATCAATATATTTAACCAGCTTGAAGTTTCAGCGGGTCTAATCAATAACGTGTTAAAGATTGTAACCTGTTACGCTATTCAGTGATAAAAAAGAAAGTTACATCAAATGTGCTTATGATTTGTAAAAGGTGTGGTATCCTGATCCTTTTGGTTTCAGGGGTCATCATCATTTCATTTTACACCAACCGCCTGTGGGGGCCTGAGCCTGAGCGAAAAGGATATGAAGAAAATCTTGTCATTCAACCTGAAATGACCATTGGTGAGTTTGGCCGTGTAAATGAAATTCCTCAGGAGGTGTTGATTGAAATATTCACAATTACCCGCCCTGATGATACCCTTAAGACCTTGAACAGTACCGGTTATTCCACCAACAGGATTTTATTGAAAACCCGTACCGGTATTACCCAATATGCCGAAGAACATTCTAAAAATCCCGTGCGGTTTACCATTCATTTTGTTCTATACCTCATTTTCCTGTGCATTGTATTTGTTCTGATTCGTAAATCGGGCATTACACCTGGAATCCGGAAGGCACTTTACCTGGCGGCGATTGTTATTTTTGGTTTCGGTTTTAACTCCAATCCCAGCCCCATGGGGCCACTCCGCGACAGCATGGCCTTGTTTGGGAACCCGGTGGAGATCATTCATCCGCGACTGTTTGCCATCCTTACCTTTCTTGTTTTTGTGGTGGTTGCCAACAAGTTTATTTGTGGTTGGGCGTGCCAGCTGGGCGTGTTGCAGGATCTTATTTTCCGTCTCAACCGCAACAATACTGACACCAAAAGCCTGACAAGGCAATACAAGATCCCGTTCAGTGTTTCCAACGCCATCCGCATAATTTTCTTCACTGTCGCTTCATTGCTTTCTTTTTTGTGGGCTTTCAATCTTATCGAAAATATTGATCCTTTTAATTTTTTTAATCCTGGGAATGCCTCTTTATTGGTATGGATTTTTGTTGGAATCATTGTCTGCCTGAGTGTGTTTGTTTACCGGCCATGGTGCCTTTTGTTCTGTCCATTTGGTCTGCTGGGGTGGCTGTTTGAGAAAATCAGCATCTACAGGATCAGCATCCGTTTTGACCAATGTACCCTTTGCGGAAAATGTGCCGACAGTTGTCCCTCGGATGCGATGAAGGCCATTCTTGAAAGTAAAGTAACCAGACCCGACTGTTTTGTCTGTGGGACATGCATGAATGTATGCTCGGATAATGCAATCCATTTTAGCGCATCAACCAAGGTGAATGGGCCTCCAAAATCGCGAATTCAGCACCCATGATCTATCGTAAATTTGATGTAGCACTAAAATTCTTCTCTGTGTATCACTTAAGGGTGTATTTCAAATATTTAATCACGACACCCTCTTTCCTGAACTTCTCTTCATAATAAGTCCGGATCGAAGTAACCTCTTCGTTGTTGATCATTTCATCCACATTGTAGGAATGGGAAAGCAGTAGGAGGCTTTGTTCACGGATGGTTTCAAGGGTATAATCAAAAAAGGAAGCATTGTCTGTCTTGAGATGTATGGTTGGCTCAGGTACACAGACTTTTCTGTAACGATCGAGAAACTGTGGTGAGGTTAGTCTTTTTTTAGCTTTGGATTGCTTTGGTTGAGGATCGGGGAAGGTAATCCAAATTTCGCTGATCTCGCCGGGGGCAAACAGAAATTCGACCAATTCGACCCTTGTGCGGATAAATGCCACATTTTTTAAATTATTGATTTTCGAATCCTTTGCACCACGCCACAATCTTGCCCCCTTGAGATCGATACCAATAAAATTCCTTTCGGGATATTTTAGCGCCAGGCCAACTGTAAACTCGCC
>JABMQA010000055.1 GCA_013203545.1 Bacteroidota bacterium | reverse complement strand
GTCTCAGATTGGGGGTCTAAATTAGAGAATTTTCCCAACTGTTCATCTATCCAGAAAAGATTGTATTTAAATGGTAAAACTTCCATTTTCAGTTGCTCAGGAAGGTAATAATCGGCCCGATCGTCACCGTCGATGTCAAGCAAGCTGGGTGAGATTTCAAAAATTTGCCTTTTGCTTCCACTGACCCAGAGCTTATTGATATTCATATACAGATCCTCAAACAAATGTACCCTGATATTAAAATAATCGATCCCTAAATCCTGCATGAACTTAGCTTCATTGTGATTATATAAAATGAAGAACCAGCGGTGAAGAGAGTTAATCGGCTTCCCAACATACAATTCAAATTGAAGTGTAACATCTTCTTCATGCCCTTTAATGGTTCCCGACTTGGTCCATAGAATTTTGTTATTCCAGCTAAATTTGTTGGGTGGCGTGTCACAGCCGATATCAAAAGTAAGTGGATATGGTGCATCTTTGGTGCAAAGATCCACGTCAATTTTGTATGCATTGATACCTTTAACGGCTAATGATGTAATCAAATCAGATGCGACGCTTGCTGGAGAGCACAGCGCTTTTGATAGGTAAAGATAGCTCACATCTTGATCGGCAGGCCCCACTTTATTAATGACAACTTCTTGATTATTAAAAGTGTATTGGTTATCAACTACATTGATATTACCATCTTCAGTAATAACAGTTCCGCTTAATTGCCCTTCATCTATTTCAGCTACCTGCAATATTCCATTACTTATCGGGTAAAGTGATCCCACTTTCCCGGATGGTGGATCAAATTCGGAATATTCAAGCTGGCTTTCATGAACACCGCACTCAGTAAACAATTGCCGTAACTCGGAAAAGGTTATAACAGCATCAATTTTGGAATCACCGTCCTTGTTTTCCAAATCAAGCTTTGCCGCAATGCATGGACCGATAAAAACAACCTTCATTTCATTTCCCGGTAAGCTATGGACTGCCCTTGAACTGGCAATCATTGGTGAAACGATGGGTGCAAGGTTTTGGATTAGACCGGGCTGGTATTTTTGGATAAAGTGTACGATGGCCGGACAATTGGCGGTAATGAAATATTTACCTTTAAATGCTTTGAAAAGTTTTTGGTATGCCCCTGCAACAAGTTCCACCCCGAAAGAAGCATCGTAAACAAAGTCAAATCCCAGGGCACGGATCATTTCAACAAACTTCCGGTAATCGGTAATATCCGGAAATTCAGCTGAAATACTGGGATCAACAATTGCAGCAACCTTACTGCCGGAGTCCAAATATGATTTTACATCCCAAGTATTATTCTGAAACGTAATGGCACCATCCCGGCAGGTTTTCACACATGAGCCACACCCGATACACCTCTGATGAATAAATTCCGGCCTGTCCAAATCCAACACCACACTTATTGCCTGAACGGGACAAGCCCTGGCACAATTCATACAATTGGTGCATCTTTCCGGATTTATTACAATAAGCGACATTAAAAACGATGTTGATTACAAAAACGTTATTTTAAGCCTACAAACAAATTTGTAGCAAAAATCTATAAAAAAAATCAATTATCCAATTTTTGTGAAAATATTAACAATGTGAATTAATTAACATAAAAATATTATTTTTGCAAATCCATTGATAACATGATCAATCATTAACTGCATGCACAATATTGATGAGATAATAAAGCAATATAGAGATAATCAACGACAGTATCTCATACCCATTTTGCAGGACATTCAACAAAGTGCGGGTTTTCTGTCGGAGGAGGCCATCGTGCAAGTTGGGAATCATCTGCATATTCCGACGGGTAAAATTTATGCTGTAGCCACATTTTACAACCAATTTCGGTTTAAACCATCAGCAAGGTATTTGATAAAAGTGTGCCATGGAACCACCTGCCACATGAAAGCCTGCGAAGCCGTGATAAATGAATTTGAAAAGCAACTCAATATCCGAATGGGTGAACCGGCAGGCAGCAAGTTATTCAGCCTTGAGACGACCTCATGCCTGGGAGCTTGTGGAAATGGGCCCGTTGTAAAAATAAACGACACATTTTATTCAGACGTCACCCCACAACGTGTTGTAGAAATTACAAATCACATTAAGAAATGCGAGGGAATATGACAGGTAAACCCGAAACCGTGGACCTGACCAATCATTTGATAAATGAGCTTCTGATAAAAAATTCAGATGAACTTTCTCAGGACACGCAAAATAAGATTGAGACAATCACCAGGTCGAAACTACACAAACCGGCTATTTACATAGGTTGTGGAACTTGTGGAATTGCAGCCGGTGCCAATGAAACAATACATGCGGTGAACGATTACATCAGTTTGAACCTTATTGATGCGGATGTTGTTGAGGTTGGGTGTGTAGGTTTGTGCAGCGCCGAACCACTACTTGATTACCAGGCCCCCGGAAAAACAAGGGTATGTTTTCAAAACATCACTGCCGACAAAGTTGCCGAGGTACTTGATGAATGCTTTCACAGCCAGATTTCCAACGAACATGTTCTTGGTCAGATCAGACATGAAACAAATGAAAACTGGGAAGGCATACCCATCATCAACGATTTACCATTTTTTAAAAAGCAACACCGGGTCCTTCTGTACGATTGTGGTGAAATATCACCCACAAGCATCACCGAATATATTGCCAGGGGCGGATACAAGTCGATGGTAAAAACCATCCTCAATTATCCCCCTGACCAGGTAATTGACGTGATCCAACGCAGTGGATTACGTGGACGCGGTGGCGGCGGCCACCCAACAGCAAATAAATGGAAGGCTGCGCGGCAGGCCTCCGGTGACCAGAAATACCTGGTTTGCAATGCCGATGAAAGTGATCCCGGCGCATACATGGACCGCGCATTGATCGAGGGCAACCCGCACAGGTTGATTGAAGGCATTATCATAGCTGCCTATGCCATTGGCGCCAAAAAGGCTTACATC
>JABMQA010000592.1 GCA_013203545.1 Bacteroidota bacterium | reverse complement strand
GGTTTGTGGCGCAAAGCTGGCTGCAACCCAAATTTCAGGGTTTTAATTATAACACCAAAAACATTGAGGGCTTCAACTACAATGCCCGCTATTTCGACAGAACCTTTTTGAATGAATTAACCAGGGAAGCGTGGATTTCGGAGGCTGAAAGGATGCAGTCAATATTTACCGATGAAGTGCTGGAGGCCGCGGTAAGGGATGGTTTGCCCGATGACATCTTTGCCATTTCAGGTGAGGAGATTATTGCCAAACTCAAATCACGAAGGGATAAATTGGCCCGTTTTGCTTCTGATTATTACATCTTTCTGGCAAAAGCAGTGGATGTAACAGGTACTGATGACCGGGACCTCTTCCTGATCGATCGCCTGAATGATGATGAAACCAGGGTAGCTGTTTACCAACTAAGCCGGAAAAAAGGGAAACAAAAGGGACTGGCATATGAACGCATCTTTAAAAATGATGAAACCCGGGAGATCAGAATTTATGGTTTGAAGGATGAAGACAGGTTTGAGGTTAACGGGGATGTAAAAAACAGTATCCGCATAAGGATCATTGGCGGAAAGGGTAAAGATACCATCATCGACAATTCAAACGTGAAAGGGCTTGCCCATAAGACCATTGTTTATGATATAAAAGACAACACCTTTCTGGAAAAGGGCAGAAAGACAAGTTCCCTGACCTCCAACCAGAAAAACATCAATGATTATGACCGGAAACAATTCAAATACAACAACATTATCCCGCTGGTTTATTTGGGTTATAACCTGGATGATGGTGTATTCCTGGGTGGTGGTGCGCTTATGAAGACCTATAATTTTCGCGATTCAACATGGCAAAAACTGGTTGGAAACTATGCATACGAAACATCTGCCTTCAATATCAGGTACCAGGGAATCTTTTCATCCTTTTTCCGGTCGATGGATCTTGTTGTTGAAGCAGAAATAACAGCCCCGAACGCTGTTCAAAATTTCTTCGGGTTTGGCAATAAACCCACCAAAGGCACCAACGATAAAAAGTATTACAGGGTAAGATATCACTACTATTATGGAAACCCAATGGCCAGAAAAGCCTTAAATGAAAACCTGGATTTTTATGCCGGTGCCTATTTTATTTTTGGAAAGGTGGAGGATTCACAGGGAAGATTTATTTCGGATACGGCAATTAACGGACTTCCGCCAGAAGTGTTCGAAAAACAAATGTTTTCTGGTATAAACCTGAAACTCGACTGGGATACCAGGGACGATGAAACCTTCCCCACAAGAGGGATATTCTGGTCAACAAATATGAGAAGCTATTATGGGCTGAACCACCATTCGGGTAACTTCGTGAATATGAAGAGTGACCTGAGCATGTTCTTCAGCTTCAGGAAGGATCCAAGGGCCATTTTCGCCTTACGTCTGGGTGGTGGAAAAAGCTGGGGAAATTATCCTTTTTATTTCTCACAGAGTATAGGTGGGAAAACAAACCTCAGGGGGTATCAATCCAACAGGTTTTCTGGTGATGCTTCCTTTTATCAAAACACCGAAGTGAGGTTAAAAGTTCTGAAACTGAACACCTACATGCTTACCGGAAAAACCGGAATACTCCTCTTTAATGATTTTGGACGGGTATGGTACGAGGGGGAAAAATCAAGAAAATGGCACCATGGTTACGGCGGCGGATTCTGGATGACCCCTTTCGAAATGCTGACAGTATCTGTCAACTATAATATCTCAAAAGAAGAACATTTCTTCGATTTTCACTTTAGCTATCTATTCTGATGAGTAACGCAAGGCGATTTCGGATAATTTGGATGTTGGTGTTGATGTGTATGACCATTCAGGCCCATGCCCAGCATGATGAACATTCATATTTGCAACAACTCCGAAAATCATGTCAGCAGCAGAAAAAAAATACAGAAGTACATTCTTTAAGTTTTATCAATGATTCAACAGCTCTATTCGAGGATGGAAAGCATCTGTTGCAGCTCATGATCATCAGGCATCAACAGGTGGAAATTCAAAAACAACAAAATTATGATTACAACGAGAGGCGCAGATATATGGAAGCATATGAAACCAACGGGATCATTCCAATAACCAAAAATCCCGTCAGGCTTTTCCATGGTGATGTAGATTCGATTTATTGCAGCACTTTAAACCGTTCCGTCATGACTGCCCATTCGATTGCCGGTGATTCAACCCCGGTAGCACCCTATGAAATGTTCAGGGAGTTTAGAAAAGCCATGACCCCATTTCCATGGGTCAGGTTTCCCCTCTGGTTCTGGAAAACGCTGTCGACTATTGAATGGGTAACCGGAATTTATGGCACAGCAGATGAATCATTCCGGGAGGCTGTGGCGCGTGCAGGTAAAGGCGCCGAATTTATGGATAACGCAGCATCACGGGATGGGAAGGCCATTCTGGTTGGTCATGGTTTTTACAATCGCTATCTGATAAAGCACCTAAAACGGATGGGGTGGAAGATGATCAGGGATGGTGGTAATAAAAATCTGGGTGTGACCATGATGGTTAAAATAGAGAAAACGCATCATTGAAATATCTTCAACAGGATAAGCACCAATCCATACTTCGGGATGCTTGTAAACCTTGTCATCTATTCCACCTGAACACAAGCCTTAAGACACCAATTGAGGGAATTATTCATCATTCACGACATTTTGTAGCTGGGTTAACACTAATTACTTACTATTAATGTGTTTCCGTAAATGATCCTGCCTTCGGAAAATATCTTTATATCCAGGTTATCCCTTAGCCGGTTGTGTCCCTTCAACAGGAACATATATTTGTTGGTTCCGTTGTTGGTTATGTTAACAAACCCTGACCCGCCAGCGATGCTACTCCCCTGGTTGTAATCAATCGGTTTGAGCATTGAAACAGAAAAATCAGCCGGATTAAATTCAAATTTCATGTTGATGGCTTCGCCCGATTCTACATCAACCACGGCTTGCAAAAAGTTTTCCTCAAGGTACCCGGCTGTGATCTTTGCTTTTACAGCATCGGTATTAACATCGAGGTTTGAAGTGTTGGCGTTGTTGAAATTATACATGGATCCTTTCAAGGCCTTATCGCTGATTTTTTCATCACTGAAAAAAGTATCGGCAATCAACATGATGATCATGCCCAATACAATTCCAACTAAAAAAACAATCCCGGTCATCAGGTTCCGGTTGGGTGTCAGCCTCTCCATACGGCTGATCCTCATGGCTTTTTCATGACTATTTTGTTCTGACATCACTTTTGGTTTTTAGATTAATTTCTGATGCGTAAATTTAGTAAAAATTTTAGTATGATATTAAGTATTTGTTATTTCGTAACTAATCAGTCGCAAATTTATTATAATTTTCAAAGGTTCACTGCTTATTAACGGATTCGTTTTTGTGGTGTTGAAAAGTTTTGTTTTTTTAATGTTTTTTCCTGCTATATACTTGCGTAAAAGCATAAATATATTTTGTGTTTTCAAATACTAAATTCTCTGGGGTTTCTTATAAATAATCTGATGGTTATCAACAATTTCGGGACACCGTAGTTTATATATATTTCGGGCAAAATTTGTAATTTCTACAGCAATTAAGCAATAATTTTTTTCCGTTCAATAATCG
>JABMQA010000054.1 GCA_013203545.1 Bacteroidota bacterium | reverse complement strand
GGCTGATGATATTTAAAAAGTAATTGCGGTTTGCCCCAATAACGTAAGCCTCGTTTAATATAGCTGCATTAAAATAACCGGCTTCCGTCATGTATTTGCTGGCCTCATATTTATAGAGCGACGCCATAAGTAACGAATTTTGAGAGTGACATTCAACACAACGTTTAACAGCCTTGTCTTTTGTCTGAATCTGATGTGCAACCATCAGGTTATCATCAATTTTCGCATGGCATTCGAGACATCTTACATTTCGAAAATGCGCAATCTGATTCGGCAACCAATCATGCGTTTGAATGACGTTTGCATTTTCCTTTACGGTAAGTAATTGAAATTTATCAATGTGGGCATGACAGCTTAAACAAATCCCATTGTCGTAGGCAATGGTTTCCTGTAAATTTTCGGTATCTCTAGCACTAAGCTTGTAACTGTGTGGATTGTGACACATCCAGCAGGTAAAAGTCTCATCATATTTGCTCGAATGCACACTCTCATGAAACTCCGTCTCAATCTCTTCAAAATTAAATTTCGCATAATCATCATCCCCGCCGTGGCAATCCATGCAGGTATATTTCTCTTCCATCCGCAAGGCACCATCATGCGGGAAGGTTTCGTAGTCAGTTGAGTGGCAATCGGTACAGAGAAAAGATTTATGATTGGATTGGTAAAATTCTAATGAATCGAACACAAAATAAGGGTTCATTCTTTCCCTTACATCCTTTTCAATCCAGTCGTTGTAGTAATAGTAAAAATTACTCCCATGACATTTAAAGCATTTTTCATTTTCGAGAACATTTTCAGGAATTTCGGTATCGCCCTGGGAATATGTTATAGTGGAACCTATCAGTAACACCGCGGTAACAACAAGAAAAACAGTCGTTGGCTTTCTCATGAGTTAAAAACAATTATTATTTCATTTCAAAGAAGAAGAAATGAGGCTGCTAAAAAAATTACTAATCCCTTCCAAATTTTGATTTCTGCACAACCTCATTTTCTTCCCAAACAGACGGATTATTTTTTCAACGATCTGATATAATTAATAACAGCCCATCTATCCTCATCATCTGTTATCTTTTTTTCGAAATTCGGCATTTCATCACGGCCAACGAATGATTTGTAGTACATTTCACCATCACTCTGTTTTTTAAAATCCTCGGAAGTAAAATCACTGCAATAGGTTTCCAGTTGTTTGGCTTTTGGGCCATCACATTCGCCCTTACCCCCATGACAGGATTTACAATGTTTTGAATAGAGCATTTTACCCACTTTTAAAAGACTGGCGTCATCCTTATATGGGTTTTCCATTTTCATGTATTTTCCCGGAATCTCCCATGGTGCAGGTTTTTTTTGCTCCTGTGGTACGATGAATGACATAAGCAGAAAGACTGCTGCAACAAAAGCTGATAACATTAGTAAATTCGTTTTTTTCATTTTGTAATAAATATTAAAGTTAAACAAATAGATTTATTAGAAACTCCAAAGCCGGGTTATGGTAAAACCGATCATGAGATCGGAGAAGCCTTTTGTCCAGTCATTGTTATTATACATGTAATTATCCTGTTGTAGAATGCCATCGGTAGAAGTGATATAAATCTGGAAGGCATGTGTGCTGGTAGAAACCTCATAACCAATGCCAAATTTGGTTTTGCGGCATCAAATTCTTTTTGTTCCGAAATCCCTTGAATTTTCAATGGAACATCATACTGGAATATAAATGAGGACTGCGCAGAAAATTTTATCCGGCCGTTAAAACCTACGCCAATCACATCATGGTTCATGGTTGAGTCAACCGAGTTATAATGTGCAAAACTTCCGGTAGCCTGAAGTGAAAACCAGTCATTAAACTTTCTTCCAACAATCAATTGACTGAAATATGACATCCTGTTTGTGAATTTGTAATCGGTCCCAAAAACGGCATCTTTTCTTCCATCTATTGCCATGTTACCATACAGGGTAACCGCCACAGGAATTGTGTTTTCACGGGTTTGCTCCACAACGTTCCACTTTACCTGGAAATCGCTGTACATGTTTTTCTTGGTAAGTCCATAACCAACCACAAGGTTATCCCGGACGCTGTAATTAAAGCCCAGGCGAATGTTGGCCCCCGGTGAATAGATGCCCCACATATCGCTCAGTCCGTTATCCATTTTACCAAACCTGTGCTGGATTACCATTTCGAGTGTTTTTGCTGTGGGGATCACGTTGGTTTGATTGTCAATCAGGATACCACTTTCGAATGGTGACCTTACAGGTTTATCAACCTTTTTTTCCGAATCAGCTTCCTGAGCGTTCGTTATCACGATGCCGAACATAAATACTATTAAACCAATGATATATTTTTTCATGATTATATATTTTTATCCTTTAATTTAATTGTTTTTCGCTCCCTGCGTGATCCATTGAAGGATGGTTTGAACCTCAGATTCATTTGCATATTTATTGCCATGTGTTCCCGTAGTAGGATTGGGATAGGTATAGATTTTACTGGCCGCAGGGTCGGCTGTATTTACCATTCCTAAGGATGTTAAACTGTTGTAGGCGTTGGCTGCGGTAAGATCCAGTTGTGAAAAACCACCGGGTTTGTGACAGTTTGTACAGCTATTGGCTGCGAAAATCGGAACCACTTCAAGCGAGAAGAATATGGTGTCAGTGGGATCCGGTGGCGGTGGTGCAGGCTCCGGTTTAATAAAATCATACTCACATGATGCAAATAGCGTTACAATCAGTGCAAAAATGATCAGATTTAAAATGTGTTTAGCTTTCATATCATAAGTCTTAAATGTTTTGATAAAAGTAATTAAAAAAAGGCTTCAAGAGAAAACGGAAGCCTTTTTTTAAAATGTTAAATATTGTTTTACGGCATTGCATCAATGCTGTTCACTAAAACCTTCTCAATATATGTTGGATTGTGAATACCAAGACTTCTATCCTCTGTTAATGCTTTGTAATTGAGGCAAGCTCCGGCTACATTTGCTGCATAGGTTCCTGGAACTGAACTGTCGCTGCCTTCTACGGTTATTCCGGCTGCATCCAGTAGTAATTTCAGCTCGGCCAACAGACCAGCTATTTCTACCTGGAATGCTTCGGTATCTTCGTGTAAAGCATCTTCATCGGGGTGGCATGCCACACATCCCTCTAAATATATCGCTGCGGCTCCGTGATACTCGAACTCGATACTCATTGTGTGTCCACCGGCTTGAGTTCCGTATGCATCAGCCATATGACAGGTAACACAGGCATTTGTAATAGCTGAGTGAGGGTGGTTGCTGTATCCTGTACCGGGTTCGAACAATCCCAAGCCTGCTATTGTGTTGGCTTGTGGGCCATGGTGTACGCC
>JABMQA010000008.1 GCA_013203545.1 Bacteroidota bacterium | reverse complement strand
TCAGTTCCCCTGGCAGAGTTGGTGGATTGGTCACCACAGCAGCCTCGGCACTTTAAAATCCTATGATGATGGAAGTGTAAAACCGTTTACGCCACACCGCTTGTTGGATTTTGTATTTGATTTCCTGATGCCACTACATGCTATTGATACCAATAAAATTGTGCTCTCAGGGACATCTATGGGAGGCTCGGGCACCTCCATGGTTGGTATAAGGAACGGGCAGCTATTTTCCAACCTTATCGGGTGGGTTGGTGTGCACAGCCCCGGAAAATCACCAACTTTTCAATCCTCTTTTGAAAATGCATTGGGCGATTCGGCCTGGAAATGCAATTTCTCAAATGTTGAATTTACCTCAAAATACGGAGGAATCGAAATTACACGGGAAGACAATTATAACGTATGGGATTATTTTGACAATGCGCACTGGCTGGCCGAAAACCCCACCGCCGAACTGCCCTGGCATTCCTTTTCGAACGGAGCCAACGATTACCAGATCGGCTGGCCCCAGGCGCAGGAATATGCAGTTGCTTCAATGGATTATAAGGCTCCATTTAATTTTTCCTGGGGTATGAACGGTCACAGCCAGAGGGCCAGGGTGCTTGCGCCTTATGGCTATGAATCCGACAGAAATTCCCACCTGGTTTTTCGCCGGGATCAATCCTTCCCGGTTTTTACCAATTCAGGTTCCGATGATGATCCAATGGTTGACCTGGAAGGGCAAATCAACAATTATTTTTTCTGGAATACCGATAGCATCATCGATACAGGTGATAGGTGGGAAATGAGCATTTGCATCATACCCGAAGCGCCTTTTGATTCGGTGATTACAGATGTCACACCCCGGCGGTTGCAGTGCCTAACGATTAATCCAAGCTCAATTTATCTTTATGCTTACTATGATGGTGATCAATTGGTATCTTCGGGTACTGTTACTGCAGATGAATTTGGATTTGTAACCATATGTAACCTGGTGGTGAATAAGAATTGGAGGAGCGTAGTTCTTGAAGCCTTGCCCACACAGATACTTCAAATTCCGGCAGGATGGAGCGGTATTTCCACCTGGTTGCTACCTATTGACCCTGATGTGGGGATCATGTTTGAAAACCTGGCTGAACAATTGATTTACCTTGGTAACAGCGCCGGATATTACATGCCTCAACAAGGTATCAATACTTTAACAGGATGGAATTCACACCTTGGATATATGGTAAAGATGACACAACCGGTTTCGCTTCAAATTACCGGGATGTTGGAAGATGACCTGACCATTCAACTTGAAGCGGGTTGGAATTTGATACCCGTGTTAGGTACAGTAGATGTTTCAAGCGATGACCTGTTTTCACAATTGGGCAGCACATTCGTGGCAGCCACTGATCTGGCGGGTTATGCCGTTTTTTGGCCTGCATATAGCATCCATACACTCGAGGCGCTGCATCCCGGGAAAAGCTATCTGGTTAAGGTGAATCAACCGGTGGTGTTGAATTATGGGGTGAGATGAGTTTATTTGTTGCCATGGATGAACGGATTGCTTTTGATTTTTTTCCGTGTATGGGCAGTATTTTTTTTGATTTGTATTCTTAAAAGATGAACTGCTATTGTTTTTTTATTGTTCGTGATTTGTTGCTTATCATTTTAGAAATAATAATCTTACTTTTGTAAAAAGAAAGTTAATATGATTATTGAAAAAACAAATAGTGAAATTATCATCAGATTGCCGGTTGACATGGATATCGAAGAACTGCAGGATATGAAAGATTGGTTGGATTACCTTGAAACTACCCGTGAATCGAAAGCAAAACAAAAAGATGTGGATGATATGGTTAAAGAAGTTAAAAAGGGACGCTGGACAAAGCGAAAAGCTGAGATATTGAAATGAGAATTGTTGTTGATACAAATATAGTTTTCAGTGCTGTATTAAAATCAAATAGCCGGATTGCTAAAATAATTTTACAATCTGGGACACGGTTAAATTTTTATTCAACGGATTTGCTTATCCATGAGATCCAGGAACACAAACTGAAGCTTCAAAAGTTATCCGGATTATCAAATATAAATTTGGATAATTCTATTTCTTTAATTACCAGAAGAATAAGGTTTATTGATGCTGAGTTGATTCCGAATGAAATATTTCATTTGTCCGAAGAACTCTTGAAGGATATTGATATTGATGATGTTGAGTTTGTTGCATTAACAGAACATATCCACGGAAAATTGTGGAGTGGGGATAAAGCCCTTCAGCGAAAATTGGCAATAAAAAACTGGAAAAAATTTGTTTCGTTATCAGAATTATCAGCGATGATAAAATAGAAATAATTAGCTGTTTATAACCAAAACACCAACTTTTCCTGAAACGGTTGCCACTGATGTGAGGATTGATTTTATTTTTTCTTTTATGATCCGTACATCCGTGGCTTCCTTGTTAAATCATAATGAATCGCTTATTTTATAAAAAAAAACTGCCCCGCAAGTGCAGGGCAGTGAACCACATGGATATCTCCTTTACCTGGGATCTAAAGGTTAGTTGATCATGAGTTTGTGGATGAAAGAGGGAATACTCTTTTTCATATTTGTGATCTTTGAATGTTCATTTTAATTTTTGATATACTACATGGTAGTCCTGCCAACAACCCCCATAATATCAGTCTTTATGGTTTGAAGCAGTCTTGTATCATAACCGGTAATCCATGTTTTGCTTACCAGTTTTTCGGCTTCTGTTTTGAGATCGACATTTCTTCCATCGGGTGAAAATTTAAAAATTACCCGTACCCGATAATTATCAGTGTATTGGCCATTCATTAACCAGGTGTAAATCCAACCAATTCTTGCATATCCTCCATCTTTTGATATCATTTCCATTTCAAACCGTTTGGTTACAACATCCAAAACCTCCCCCCATGCATGGTCATAATCCAGGCCCTCCCTGATCTGTATGGTTGACCATTCTACCCTTGCGGTTTGCACAAAGGTTGTAGTTGTCATACAACCAGAAATCAACAATATTGATACAACGAATGTGATTTTTTTTGCTTTCATTATTTTCTATACTAATTCTACTTTAACACATTTAAGTTTTGGAGAATGAGTAATTTATATCTCGTTGTCGTTTTAAGTGTCGATTGAAAATTTTGTCTATTACCTCCTCCT
>JABMQA010000591.1 GCA_013203545.1 Bacteroidota bacterium | reverse complement strand
TTTAGGGTATTATCAAGAAGAACAGACCCCATGCAATATTTACTGAATTTCGTAGGAAAGATGTCCAGTGACCTCATGATTTTTTCCAGGTCGCTGGTGCCTGAACTCGCATCCTCCTTAATTTCAGCAATACCAAGGTAAGGTATCTCTGTTACTCTGTCGTTTGAAAGGAAACGCAAATTAAAATCCATCGTAATCCGTTCAGGGAAAGCATTGTGAACAAGTGTTACCCTCAAAAATTCGTTTTTTAGGACAGGATAGATCATCTTTGAAGTGAGGAAAGTGTGTTTTTTAAGAAATTGTTTTTCCGCTTTGCATAGAACCGGGCTGCTGTTGGTGATTTCGATGCGTTTTTTCCTGGTCCTGCCTTTATTGTTTTTAATCTTGATTTCGAAAAAAACCTGGTGCGTGGTCAAATATTCACGCTTTCTTACTTTAAAACGGTTAAGCTTGCGATTATGGTGAGCCAGGTACATCCCACGGAGAAGTGTGTCGTAATACTGTGTGGAGTATTCGAAAACCTTGTGGGTGTCGATGGTTAATATCCGGTAATGTTTTTGGGCTAAGGCAAGTATTGTTGCCAGGCGGGATACGTGGAAAATAAATTTTTTATCGAAACGGTCGAGTAATTTAACATTGCTCATGGATTCAAGCGAAATGGGCAAGAATCCCTGCAACACAGAATTAAATTCTGTTTGAAACAATGTGTTACCGACCGTAAAAGTATCTTTCATTCGCACAAATATATATCAATTTCGTTCAACTGCAATGAAAGCGGGTGTAGGGCAAATTACATTTTCCAATGAAAACCACTCATTTTATATCGTCACGTGATTTCTTTCATCGAATTACGCTAATTGCACGAATTAAAATTCGTTTAATTCGTGCAATTCGATGATACCTTTTTTCTTTGATTATAGCTTGGTGTTGTCTGTTTTGCCTGAAGGAATGTTCCCACGAAGTGTTTTTTTTTCAGTCTTGTGCTGAAAAAATGTAGATTCTTTAAACGCTAGAAATGCCCTGGCCCAAGCCAGGGGTAAATATCATACGGATAATATGGTTTGATAGGAAAAAGCAGATCAGTAGCAGCATTACCTGCCAATATCCGGCTATTTGACGGGTAGAAATAACGCTTCTCGAATTTAATAGGTTTGGATAATTGTATTTTGAACATTGCCTGGCTGCGCTTGATTTTTCGATTGCAAACATCAATAATCCGCAAAATGGAGGTACGGATGGTGTTTGCAGGTTGGGATACGTCTTCATTAACCTGATCCACGTGAGATGTCTCGCTTCCGCTTATCAGTTCGGGGTTTAAAATGATCAGTTCCGGAATAAATATATCCGCCTGCCCCGTTGTAATGGGAACTGCAGCATTGATGCTGAGCAACAATCTTTCGACACCATACATCATTTTCCTCCCAATTTCAGGAATGCCATACCTGAATTTTGACAAGCCCTCATTTGCCCTCAACATCAAAGAATTTCTTTCAGACCATTTTCGATCATCATGAAAAGGGGGCTCATGTTCCTCAAAATCAAAGCTAACGAAATCATCAATGGCATTATAAAATTCCCTTCCCCTTGTTTGTGCCAATGCTGAAATATGGCTATTGAAAACACGGAGCTTTCTCCGGGCAAATAAAAGTGCAGTAGCTATCCTGTTTACCAGGCCACTGCCTTTCAGCTCATGGTAAAGGTTATCAAGAGAAGGCAGGCAATCCGGTTTGGTTAGGGAATATGATCCAATCGCTGAAAATAGATTAACAGCCGGAATGCCTGCAAACAACTCCTGATAACGATTAACATACTGACTAAATACATTCGGGATCAGTTGCCCGATACGGGTTGTTTTTGATGGGATCTTAAATGTGTTGACCGGAATGGGCAGGGCTTTGTTGTAAAATGTTGTTTTCATGGTTGATATTTTAATATTTAGAAATTATATATTTAAGTAACGAATAATTTGAACTGAAATATTTTAATCAACTATTCAATCGATTTATTTTTGAGGCAACAAATATATAAACTTTAAAAGCTTTATATCAAGCTTTTACAAAGATTTAAGTGCTTAATATTTTCAGCTTAATTAACTTTAAGTAATTATTTCTTAACTATAATTTGATTTTTTAAGTTAATTATTTGGATTTTTTAAGTTAGATGCCTATCTTTACCGCTTCATTTTTCACTGGATGGTATT
>JABMQA010000590.1 GCA_013203545.1 Bacteroidota bacterium | reverse complement strand
GTTCAGATTGGTGAGCAGTGTTGTATGGCAGAAAATTTAAATGTTGGTGAAAGGATTGATGGTGTTGAAGAAATGACAGACAACACAGTAATTGAAAAGTATTGCTACGATAATAATCCGACCAATTGCGAAGATTATGGAGCCCTGTACCAGTGGAATGAAATGATGCATTACAATACGCTGGAGGGCGTACAAGGCATTTGTCCACCCACTGGTGGATGGCATTTACCAACCGATGCCGAGTGGTGTACCCTGGAGCAGGAAGTTGACCCCACCATAACATGCGGCAGCTCAGGCTGGAGGGGAATTGACGGTGGCACAAAACTAAAACAAGGCGGAAGTAGTGGTTATGAGGCTCTTTTGGCGGGTGGTCGCGGTCCTGGTGGTTCCTTCGCCAGTCTTGGCTCATACGACCGTTTTTGGACGTCGAGCGAGAGCGGGTCACTTGCATGGAACCATTTCCTGGATGTTAGCTACGCTACTGTGGGCCGAGGCGATAGCGAAAAGACTTACGGCTTCTCGGTGCGTTGCCTGATGGGTTATGTAATTTGGGCTAATTTTGAAGCTGATCCTACATCAGGAGTAGCGCCATTAACAGTTCAATTTACAGACCTTTCGGAAGGCAATCCAACATCCTGGCAGTGGGATTTTGATAACGATGGTAATATCGATTCTGAAGAACAGAATCCAGAATGGACATATCATATTGCAGGTATTTATTCAGTCTCATTGACCATTAGTGATGGTGAGTTGGAAGATACAATAGTTAAAGAAAATGTCATACATGCATATTTTGAGTGTGATCCTGTTGCGGTATATGCAGGTATCGATGGAAACATATGTGAAAACGAATTGTTTCAATTAAATGCCTCTGGAACAAATTTTGAAAGCCTATTATGGGAGTCCACCGGGGATGGAGCATTTTCTAACTCTCAAATACTGAATCCAGAGTATTTTCCAGGGCCAAATGACATCTCCAATGGTGTTGTTCAACTTTGTATCACAGGTTTTGCAGCAGAACCATGCCCTGACTCAACGGATTGTTTAATGCTTACAATACAAGGATTACCTTTTGCACATGCAGGCACTGATAATACCATCCCGGAGGGAGAACTTTACATATTTAATGATGCCTTTGCAACCAACTTTACAGCAGTACAGTGGGCCACTACGAACGGAGCCGGTATTTTCTCAAATGAAACTATTCTCAATCCAACCTACTACCCAAGTCCACTTGACTGGGCACTGCAATATATTGAGTTTGTTCTGGTGATCAGTTCAGTTAATCCATGCCAGACTTCTTACCAGGATTTTATTCATATCTCCTTCACCAACCAATGTCAGGATGCCATGGTAGATGCTGGTGATGATATCGATATTTTCTCTACTGATCCTTCAGTTCAGATGAACGCAACAACATCCTTTTTCAAAGACCTTACATGGTTAACAACTGGAGATGGTACTTTCGACTTTGCGAATACTCTGAATCCCTACTATACACCTGGCAACTCTGATATTGAAGCAGAGGAAGTCAAACTTTTTCTGTCTGTAGCAGCTTACAGTTCCTGCGAAGATGCCATCGATAGTGTAATGATTTTTATAGAGCCCGCACTACCTTTTGACTTAGGTAACGAATAAAATGAATGCACTTATTTTTTACATCCATAGATAATTTCACATGAAAAAATATTTACTTTTTTTGTTGTTAACCGGATTGAGCACAGCTCTCCTGGCCCAGGCACCGCACGCCTTCAACTTTCAAACCATTGTCCGCAACGAAACCGGCCTCGTTGTACCTTTGCAGGATGTTACCTTATTGTTTTCGATCCGGCAGGGAGATGCTGTTGGTGAGATTGTTTACCAGGAACAACATCTCAAAACCACCAACTCACAGGGGTTGGTAAGTTTATCCATCGGTACCGGCGAGGTATTGCAGGGTGATTTTAACCTCATCAACTGGCCGGAGGGCGATTATTTTCTTGAAGAACAAATCGACATCGGCAACACCGGTGAATTCCAGGTGTTCGGTACGGTACAATTTCTGAGTGTACCTTATGCCCAACATGCCAATACATCCGGAAACGGCATACAATCAATGACCACGGAGGAACGTGATGCGCTTGAAGACCCAAATGTCGGCATGCAAATTTTCAACATCACAACCAACTGCCTTAACTACTGGAACGGCACCAACTGGTTTGAAGCCTGCGGCGAGTGCACACCACAACCCAGTGTAGCCAATGCAGGCCCGGATCAGACATACCTGGATAGCACCACCGTGGTGCAGTTAGCAGCCAATACACCGGCCGTGGGCGAAGGCGTCTGGGAGAAAATGAGCAGCTATCCCGGTTACTTTGAGGATGCAACCGATCCCAATACAAAATTCCACGGCACGCATTGCAGGACATACTATTTGAAATGGATCATATACACAACCTGCGGGTCAAAGACGGATTATGTAAAAATCATTTATGACAACACCCCTTCCGAAGCGCATGCCGGACAGGATACGGTTGTAAATACCGAAGTCACCACCATTTTACTTAATGCCCAAACACCCGAAAACGGCATTGGCGAATGGACTATCATTTCCGGCACAGGTGGTACCTTTGCAAATTACAACGACCCACACAGTGAATTTACCGGCCTCGCCTGCACGGTCTATGAACTGGCCTGGGCTGTATCCACCGAATGTGCATCCAATGCTGATACTGTTGGAATTGAGTTTTACGCTATACCCACACAGGCCAATGCAGGTGAAGATATCACCATCAATGATGATAATCTGAGTGTTGTGCTTGATGCCAATCAACCCGTGGTTGGGAGTGGTGCATGGGTAATTCTATCCGGCGAAGGCGGCACACTTGATGATAGCAACAATCCAACCGCAACTTTTACCGGCCAACCCTGCACAACTTACCAGTTGATGTGGGAAATATCCACAGCCTGTGAAGTATCTACCGACACCGTGATGGTTGATTTCTTCACCATTCCAACGCTGGCTGATGCGGGTGAAAACCAGTTAGGATTGGAAGGTTCATGGACAACATTGGCAGCTAATACACCTGAAATTGGCGAAGGATTGTGGACAATTCTGCAAGGTGAAGGTGGACAGGTAACTACCCCCAACAGCCCCTGCTCAATTTTCCTGGGGCAGATAAACCAGCACTATATTCTGGAATGGCAGATTTCAACTGCTTGTGATACGATGAGGGATGAGGTGAATGTGGCGTTTGGGTTTGTGCCGTTTTTGAATTGTGGTAATATGATTGTTGATGAAAGGGATGGGCAGGAATATGCAACAGTTCAAATCGGAAGTCAGTGTTGGATGGCAGAGAACTTAAATATAGGGACAAAGGTTGATGGGTGGCAATACAATAATGGTGTAATTGAAAAAAATTGCTACGATAATTCTGAAACTAATTGTGAAATTTATGGGGGTGAATATTCCTGGGATGAGATGATGCAGTATTCACCAACACCGGGGATTCAGGGAATATGCCCAGATGGATGGCATTTACCCACCGACACTGAATGGTGTACATTGACGACATTTCTTGATGAAACAGTTGATTGTTTTGCAATTGGTAACATGAGTGGCGTCGATGCCGGCGGTAAAATGAAAGAAGCAGGCACAACTCACTGGAATTCGCCAAATGTAGGAGCCACGAATAGTAGTGGTTTTACAGCTTTGCCTGGAGCTGGCCGAAACTCAAATGGTTGGGAGTATTGGGGCCTTGGTAATGTGGGCGTTTTTTGGACATCAACACAAAAAGATAATAATTATGCCTGGCATCGACTCATGGACACGGAATATGCAGAAGTACAGCGAAGTTACTATGATAAAAATACTAGTGTGCCGGTTCGATGTGCTAAAGATAATGACATACCAGTGAATCAGCAACCCCAGTCTCCATCAATGCCACTACCGCAAAATAATTCAGCAAACATAGCAATTGATACGACCCTGTCCTGGTCTTGCTCTGATCCTGAAAACGACCCCCTTACCTTCGATGTCTATTTCGGTGATACTGAAACACCACCACAAGTGGCCACAGGTATTGCTGATACTTTCTACACACCTGGCACACTCGAATACAGTACAACCTACTACTGGAAAGTTGTTGCCCATGATGATCATGGAAATTCAACTGAAGGGGAGGTATGGAGCTTTACAACAATTTATCAGCAGGGATATATTCCTACAGATGGACTTGCAGGATGGTGGCCATTTAATGGTAATGCCAATGATGAGAGTGGGAATGAAAACAATGGTATTTTAAACAATGTTGGGGCTGTTCCAAGTAAAACAGGTGAGTCATCAGGAGCTTATGAATTTAATGGTGAAGACAGCTATATTAGGCTTCCAAATCCGTTTTTTGGCGGCAATCAAGTTTCAGAATTCTCAATGTTTGCACGAGTAAAACCAACTCAAGCAGGAAATATTTGGGGTAAGTCTTTTTCTTGGGGAGAGGTAAACTTTGGAATTCACACAGAGCATATTTCTTTTGTATGGGCAAACTCGAATAATGGAAATACATATAGTGCAATTAATTATAATGAACCAATTCAAATGAATGAATGGACTGATGTTGTTTTAACATTTCAAAATTCAGGTGGATGTTTATACATAAATGGTGTTCAAGTACCGATATCATATCATTGGATTGCACAAGGTGGTGGTACAATAAGTACTTCAACAGTCAATTCATTAGTAAATTTTGCACAAGACAATAATTCAAATAATATTGGATACAAAATTACATCTGGTCAACCAAATTATTTTTATGATGGAATTATTGATGCTTTTGCGATTTGGGATAGGG
>JABMQA010000589.1 GCA_013203545.1 Bacteroidota bacterium | reverse complement strand
TCTATTTAACAACATCTTTCAATTTTATTTATCTTAGCGGCGGATTCAAACAAATTAAATTTCGAAAAAACTCTAAAAAGAAAAACTATGAGAAAACTTACATTCCTGGTAGCTTGTTTATTCCTGATAATGCAGGCTACTTTTGCACAACAAATCAGCCCTAACCAGGTTCCCAGGGACATGGTGGTTGTTGAGGGCGGAACAGGCTTTTGGTGAGGCTACTGTCCAGGAGCTGCACTAGGAGCAGACGACCTGATAGCAAACGGCCATAATGTGGCTGTGATCGAAAATCACAATGGTGATTCATTAGCTAATGTGTATTCAAATGCAAGGAACAGTTACAATGGGGTTTCCGGTTATCCTACCATGAAATTCGATGGAGTATTAAGTGTGGTTGGCGCAAATCCCACTTCAAGTTCGTATGCAGCGTACTTACCTAAAGTAAACCAAAGAAATGGGGTAATGTCAGACTTTACCATTGATTTGCAGTTTACGCATAATACCGAAACCAACTACACCGCCAATATTGAAATTGAAAAGGTTGGTAGTTATACCGGTACCAATTTGGTATTGCAACTTGTTATTACCGAATCACATCTGGATATCAACTGGGGATTGGGCCCGGATGTAAATTCAGTGAACCGGCTGATGGTTCCTAGCCAGAACGGAACCCCGCTTGATTTTTCCGGTGGAAACACACAATCGATCGAACTCACTTTTGATATGGGTTCCTGGTGGGAAAGCGAAAATTGTGAATTAATTGCTTTCGTTCAGGATAACTCCTCCAAAGAGGTACTTCAGGGTACACTTAAAACCATGGCTACTCCGGATTTTACGCTCGATGCTGAACTCAAAGCGGTATCAAATATTCCTGAAGAAATGTGTACCGGAATACTTGAACCTGAAGTGACCATCAAAAACAAAGGCGCTGATATTTTAACCTCAGTCACGGTGAATTTTGAGGTGAACAGTGAATTGGTCTATACCTATCCCTGGACAGGCGCATTGGCATTTACCGAATCAGAAATGATTGAAATCCCTGAATTCACCTTTAGTGCTTTGGATGATAATGCTATTCATATTTTTCTATCTGATCCCAATGGTGGAACCGACGAAAATCCGGACAATAACTCAATGGATTTTGAAACAACACCTCCGGTAACAGTAACCGACATGCTGGTTCTGATTTTCAAGACCGATGACAATCCTGGCCAGACCACCTGGGATGTATTTGATGCCAATGGTAACGTTATCGGATCAGGTGGCCCATACACAACGCCACAGCAATTCCTGAAAGATACCGTATTCCTTACCACACCAGGTTGCCACCAGTTTGTAATGTACGATACCGGTGGAAATGGCCTGTCAACCTATTATACATTGAGAGCTGTGGTTAACGGCTCCCTGACTTCAATTTTTAGTGGTGGTTCTTTCGGTTTTAAGGAAGCCACTCATTTTAATGTTGATGCAAGTGTAGGGATTTCAGAGCCATCAGAAACACTCGGACTTGAAATTTACCCGAACCCGCTTACCAGTTTCTCAACCATCAGGTTTAATCTCGATGACAACGAAACGGTGCAGATCAGCCTTTTCAATAACCTTGGAATGGAAGTTAGGAAAATAGCAAACGAAAACCTTTCTTCCGGAGATCATACTGTTGATATGAATGTCAACGGACTGGAAAATGGTGTTTACTTCGTCAGAGTTAAAGCTGGTGCGAAAGTGATTACCCAAAAAGTTACTATTCTCAATTAAGAATTAATATTATTTAAGAAAAAGCCATTTGCTTCATATGCAAATGGCTTTTTTTATTTGAATCGTACCTGATCAAAACTTACGAAAGTGCGGTAACCAGGAAAGGATTACCGATCAAAGAAGTTTTTCAGCAAATGCTTCTGAAATATAATTATCGTAGCTTTTACAAACCTCCTGGCTGAATGAAATACCGTTGGAAACAACGGATCGCCATGTTTCAGGTGAAAGCATATTGATGTCACTTCTAAACAGGCCATGATGGATAAGTGCGGTTATGATTCCTGCATTGAAGTTATCTCCTGCTCCGATGGTACTCACAACCTCTATTTTGGCCACCGGAAACTCAAGGGAATGGTTTTTATTTCTAAGCGACACACTTTTATCACCCCGGGTATAAATTAATGATGCATTGCCGTGTTTCCCAATTAAATCAAATGCTTCATGAGGGGTATTTATATCGAACATTGCCTCAAAATCTTCATGGGATGCCCTGATGATATCGGCAAAAGCAAAGTTCTCGCATATCATTGGTATCATGGTTGGGATCTCTTTCCGGTGGGGTTTGCGTATGTTGGGGTCATAAATAACGATTGCACCTTTTGACTGTGCATCCGTGATAAATGCCACAACCTGCTTTCTTACCTCCGGACTGATGGAGAAGAAAGAACCAAATAATACGATATCATCTTTCGTCACTGCCGGGAAAGTCTGCTGTAATCTCCTTTCAGGGTAGTTTTTATAGAATGAATATTTTGCGTTTTGATCTGAATCGAGAAATGCAATTGCGATTGGGGTCTGCCCTTCATCAAACCTGCTGATGTACTCTGTGAATACAGAGTTATCCCTTAAAAAAATCAATATTAAATTACCAGGGTAATCATTTCCAACTTCGCTTATAAAATGCACGGATTGTTTTGTCCTACCCAGCGAAACAGAGGTATTCAGCATTGATCCACCGGCTTTACCTGCCTGTATCCTGCCATCTTTGAATATGATATCATACACTGTTTCACCAATTGCAAAGATTTTTCTCATGATATAAATATTTTATGACGGGCAATAGCTGGTGAAAATCCAAAAGATTGTCTAAATTTTTTCCGGATTTTCCGGATTTCTATATAATTTACTATTAATCCCCGCCTTCAAAAGGCTGTGTGAAAACGTAATTTTTGACTAGCCCTGGCATTTATGCCAGGGATTAGGAGAACCTAATCAAATCGGGCTTTAGCCCACAAAATGAGCTAT
>JABMQA010000588.1 GCA_013203545.1 Bacteroidota bacterium | reverse complement strand
TTCTACAACCGTTCAGCACAAGTTCACCTCCCGGTTTTACAATTATTTTGGCGTCTTCCGGCAAGGCGACGTTTTCATAAATAGTTAATTTTCCTGATGGTTCAATGATGATATCGCTCTGCATGATTTTATTTTCTGTCCATTCTGTAACGGTGGTAACCGATAGCGGGGTTGGGTTTTTCTGGCAGCTTTCACCATAAACCCCACTGTTGTAACTATCGTGGCGATATTTACCCCACTCAACCCTGCCGGCATCGCCATCGGTATCCCAAACATGCACTTCGTTGCCTGTGGTGGCAATAATCTCGTTTTTCCCGTCATTGTCAATATCATCGATGCAGGGAGTGGAAAACATACCGGGCAACCTCAATGGCCAGCCCAAAACACGTTCCCCATCAATGTCATAACAATGAATACCGGCATTGGAGCCATTGGAAGCCACAACAATCTCCATATCGTTGTCTTCATCCACATCGGCTATAAGCGGGGCAATAAATTTTGCTTCCAGACCTTGAACCTCAATGGGATCAATGAATTCCGAACCGTCGTTTTTCCAGATATATATACTTCCTTCACTTGCTATCAACACTTCCAAATCCCCATCGCCGTTTATATCTCCCACGCTGGTTACCGGAAGCCATGCTTTCCCTTCATCAGAATTGGTTAAGGGGAATTTATGATCGTTGTTGTCATATTCCCAACCTGTTATGGTAGCGCCCAGATTATTTAGTATGAAAACCCTTCCCTGTGGATTTCCGACAACATTTCTGCCGGATACACAAATAATATCATTATTGCCATCTTCATCAATATCAGCAATGCTTACCGGGCAGTCCATCCTGTCAGATATCCCCGTGCCGATGGGGTAGAATAATCCATTTGGTTCTGAAAAGTATGGAGTACCATCGGAATTAAAGATATAAATACCGGCATCGAAATTGGTTCCGTTGTCAAAACCGAATATAATTTCCATATTCCCAGCATTGTTGATATCGGCCACCACAGGCATTCCATATCCCGTTGCCGATCCGTTGATGCTTAAAGGCCAACCGGGATAATTGACGAAGGTATTGTTGGATTCCGTAAGTATGTAAACCGAGCTTCCCCCTCCGCCCTTTGTAATTATTTCGAGGCTGCCATTGCCATCGATATCCGATAATACAGCACCCTTATATTCAGCACTGCCAATGGATTCACTATGTAATAACTCCGGGAAGGTTTCGCCAACCGTAGAATGGACAAAAACTTTGCGCCGGTCGTCTCCGGCATCATCGCCCTTGGTGGTGCTGATAAGTTCTAGTACGTTATCATTATCCAGATCGCCAATGGCCGGGGTTGCCCTGGAACCTGCCTCATCGTATTTAAAAAATCCACTGTAACTTGTAGGGTCGTAGTCGATGTTATAAATCTCTTCCCCGTCATGGTAGAAACCGAATATACCACCTTTTGAACAAGAACCTCCCGATCCATCGGACATGGTAAAGTAAATCTCCTTGTCCCCGTCTGCGTCGAAATCTGCGGTCATGGGCGATCCCTGTGTCCGGCTACCAAAATCATCATTGTTGATCTCTTTATTGGGCCAGTCGGCATGATAGGGCAGGGAGGCCCAGGTTTCTTCGGGTGCCGACTTGTCTCCTTCGATACCCGAATTTGACACACAGCTCACTTTATAGTAGTAAATGGTTTTTGCGTCCAGCCCGTAATCGGTATAGCCCGAAAAACCCTGGATAATTTGTTCGTTGAGCTTTGTGAAAGTACCATCGGGAGCATCGCTGCGGTAAATGTTGTAGCCTTTTTCATTAAGGATTGGATCCCAGTAAACCGAGATGGACTCATGCGTACTTTCCCACAATATATTTTCAATATCATCGGGCTTGTCAAAATCAATAAGTATTGGTATCCATTCCGTGCCGAATTCATCGGAAAGTGTCAGGAGCATTTCGATGGTTTCAGTGCCGGTATAAGGGGGATTACCATAAACATCAAATTCAAAAAAGACCGGATTACTTCCTGCAGTATGCGAAGCAATGTTCCCGAAAGGTTGAATTGACGGGTTTATAATATCAACATAAGGTGATGTGCTTGAAAGTTCACCGGTAATTCCTGTCGCCATTCCGGTCCCACCGTTATAAAACTCAAAAGTAACTTTTACATGATCGCCGGGGTCTATGGTAAACTCTTCACCCTGTGTAGTGGTGAATGTGTTGCTGATTAGCTGCGGGTCAGGGGCATGGATTTCGAGAAATATTTCATCGGTGTAGGTA
>JABMQA010000587.1 GCA_013203545.1 Bacteroidota bacterium | reverse complement strand
CCGGCGCTTACCATGCGGCTTTTTGCTGAAGAAAACAAAACAGGCACAATCGAATTGCTGCTAACCAGGCCTGTCAGCGACTGGCAGGTGATTATTGGGAAATTCCTTGGCACACTGGTATTAATCATTATCGCGCTGGCATTTACCCTACCCTATTATATCACCATAGCCAATATCGGAAATATCGATCATGGCTCTGTGATCAGCGGTTATCTGGGACTGATATTAATAAGTGCGGCCTATATCGCGATTGGGATTTTTACCAGCAGCGTTTCCAATAACCAGATCATTGGGTTTTTACTTGCCCTGGCAATTGGCATTATGTTCCAGTTCCTGTTCTCATTTATTGCCGGAGGAGCAAGTGGTTTTGTTAGCGAAGTGCTCTATTATCTGAGCGTCAGCACGCACTTTGAATCCATTTCGAGAGGCGTGATCGATAGTAAGGACATCATTTTCTTTCTTTCATTAATATTCCTTGGTTTGATCGGCACTGAAGCCGTTTTACAGAAAAACAGGAATTAACCATTGATTCACTGAAAAAAAATCGCAACATGAAACATAAAAAATCTATAGCATCACAGTTGATACTGATCGTAGTTGCAGTGGTTCTGATAAATGTACTTTCAGATAAATTCTTTGTCAGGTTAGACTTTACCGCAGATAAAGTTTATACCCTGAGCACAGCAACTAAAGACATTTTAAGGTCGCTTGATGAACCGGTGACAGTTACAGCCTATTTTACAAAAGGAAGTCAGCCTGAAATCGAAAAAACAAGAAAGGATTTTAAAGATCTGCTTATTGAGTATTCGAGTATTTCGAAAGGCATGGTCAACTACGAATTCGTAAATCCGAATGATGACCCGCAGGTTGAGCAGCAGGCCATGCAATCGGGCATCCAGCCTTTAATCCTGAACATTCGTGAAAAAGACCAGGTAAAACAACAGAAAGTTTTCCTGGGGGCAAAAATCGTGATGGGGGAACAGACTGATGTGATTCCGGTACTTCAACCGGGTGCCGCCATGGAGTATGCCCTCTCATCCTCCATCAAAAAACTCTCGGTAATTGATAAACCCAGGGTTGGGTTCATCCAGGGTCAGGGCGAACCCGGTGTAATGTCGTTCCAGCAGGCCATGGAACAGTTACTGGTACTGTACGATCTGCAACCGGTAAATCTTACCGACACCACCAACAACCTATCGGATTTCATCACCCTCGCCATCATTGCACCTGCCGATTCATTTTCGGATGCACAACTCCGGATTCTGGATCAGTACCTGGCTAACGGCGGTAACCTGTTTATTGCCTACAACCAGGTTGAAGGCGACTTCCAGAGCATGCAGGGCAGTGTTGTAAAAAGCAACCTGGCCGACTGGCTGGCCCAAAAAGGCCTGGCAATGGAACAAAACTTTGTTGTGGACCAGAGTGCAGGCACCGTAGGTGTAAGGCAACAGACAGGCTTCATGACCTTTACCCGTCAGATCCCGTTTCATTACTGGCCAATGATCAAAGATTTCGGCGACCTGCCCATTACCAAAGGCCTGGAACAGGTGATGCTGCAATTTGCCAGTACCATCAATTACATGGGCGACACAACACTTACATATATTCCATTCCTAAAGTCATCCAAAAAATCCGGCACATTATCCACACCAACCTTCTTTAACCTGCAAAAGCAGTGGGGTGAAAATGACTTCCCGCTTGCGAATCTAACCATAGGGGCCATTCTTGAAGGACCGATTGTTGGCGACAATTTCTCGCGGATCGTTTTGATTTCTGATGGGGATTTTGCTGTGAATGGTGAAGGCCAGAACGCCCAGCAACGCCAGCCCGACAATGTAAGCCTGCTTGTGAATTCGATCGACTGGCTTTCGGATGATACCGGCCTTATCGAGTTACGGACCAAACAGGTAACATCAAGACCTCTGGATGAGATGGAAGATGGCAGGCGTACATTCCTGAAATGGCTGAATTTTGGGTTACCACTCCTGCTGGTGCTTATATATGGCATCGTAAGAATGCAGGTTAGAAGAAGTATTAGAATTAAAAGAATGGAGGAAGGTTATGTTTAAAAAACTAAATGTAAAAACGTTAATTATCATCCTGATCGTACTGGTGGCAATCTACTATATTGCCGATATGATAGGAGACAAAGAGCGTTCGTTCAGAAGCGAGGTCGTATCGGTGGATACAGCAAATGTTACCGCTATTAATATTTCTATCCTTAAGGATAATGCTGAAATCAAACTTGTTAAAACCAACGATGGTTCCGGTTGGGAAGTAGTTGCCGAGGGCAATAAATACAATGCCGATAATAATGTAGTAAAAACCATCCTGGGGCAACTCACTGACCTAAAACCTGAAAGGGTGGCAGCAACTGTAGAAAAAAAATGGGCAGAATATGAAGTGTCGGATTCAACAAGTGTGCGCGTGGTTTTATTGGATGGAAAGAAGGAACTGGTAGATATTTATATCGGAAAATTCTCCTATACGCAGCCACCACAATCGGCTGCTCAAAACCAATACCAGCAACAAAGGGGGAAAATGACCTCTTTTGTAAGGGTTGCCAACGAAGATGAAGTTTATGCCGTTGAAGGATTCCTGAAGATGTCGTACCAGAAGGATGTGAATTCGTACAGGAACAAACAGCTTATTAACGTCAATAAAGATGATCTTTCGAGGTTGGTTTTCAACTATCCTGACAACGCGAATTTCACACTATCGAAATCGGAGGAAGGAAAATGGTTGATCGATGGAGCACTTGCCGATTCTGCAAAAACAGCCGGATATATCAATAAAATATTCAGGCTGAACAGTTCTAATTTCGTTGATCCGTCAACACCAAAAATGAGTGACGCCACCCATAAGCTGAGGCTGGAAGGAAATAACTTTACGCCCATCGAAATCAAAGCTTTTCCATCTGACACCACCGTACAGTTTGTTGTAACTTCATCCATCAATCCGGGTGCTGAATTTGATGGCTCAAAGGCAACTTTGTACGAAAAGGTATTTGTTACAGATACGGAGTTTTTCCCGGATCCGGAATAGCGGAAATAGCCGGAATTGAAAAGATATACTATGGAGGCTACCTCAAGATTTTTTGAGGCAGCCTTTTCTTTTAACACATGGAATGAAATGAAACAGGGTCTCCGTGGTTACTATTATATTCGCCACTGATTAAGCAGATTTGCACAGATAAAAATGAAAAAATAAAAACCTTGGATTTCATTCCAACAAAATGGAATTGGTCAAATTACCGAAGCTAATTGCACTCCAAATTTATTCCCATCGCGTCCATTGGCGCCAATCCATGTTATGAGAAATCTGTGATCATCTGTGAAATCTGTGGCAATCCTTTTCTTACGCCACTGATTGCTCAGATTTGCACAGATAATTTCCGAAAAATCACTATCTTCGGGCGCTGTTTGCCCTGGCTGCATAAATTACAAATCTAAAGTATTGTTAGTAAGTATATTAAATTGTGATTCACTGTAAAATGCATTAATTATGCTGAAAAGAAGTCCGGTTTTTATAACAGCCATCCTGGTGCTCCTATCAATGGCTACACGCTCCCAAAACTATGTTTTTCACCTTGATTCCATCACCAATAACGATATTACTTTTGACAGTTGCTGGATTTACCATCCAGGTGACGACACAGCCTGGGCGGCCTATGATTACCCTGATCTGGATTGGGATACCGCCTCAACCGATCTGAACATGAGTTATCTAAACGAAGATTTTTTCCCGGGTTTTGGATGGTTCAGATTGCATATGGCCGTTGATTCAAGCCTGATGGATAAAACTTTTATCCTGCTGATAAGGCACAAAGGGGCTTCAGAAATTTACCACAATGGATTCCTATTAAAACGTACAGGCAGGCTGGGCGTGGATACTGGTGATTATAGATATCTTGACCCTTCCAACCTGCCAATTCCCATACACTTTAATGATCAGATACATCAGGTAATAGCCATTCGATATGCCAATGAGGATGCGATGGTAAATTATAAAAAGTACAAATGGGAAGAAGCGGGTTTTACATTGAGTATTACTGACCTGCCAGCAGCTACCTCCGCTTTGATTGGTGTATCATTAGGAACCAATATAGTTGTGGCCCTATTTCTTATCTTTTTCATTTTGGGTGGATTACACCTATTACTATTCCTGTTTTTTCGTGACAACAAATCCAATTTATATTACAGTATTTTTGCACTTGGTTTTGCAATGATCGTATTCTCATCCTACCTTGAACTGGCAACTATTTTCCGTCCGGGGTTTACACTGGCATTCGCATACTATCTCGATTTTCTCGCCCCATTCCTTTTTATTCCTTTGATGGCACTCGTCTATAATCTCTTCTACAATAAAACACCTGTTATTTTCTGGATCATCGCACCACTTGCCGTCATCATCTCAGTTCTGAAATTTCTGGATGTTTCATGGTTCATTTATGCCTTAGGTGGACTGATACTATTAATTTTTGTTGAGATATTCAGGGTTGTAATCAGGGGGATGATAAAGAAAATCAGCGGTGTTTGGATCATTGGTACCGGGATATTGTTCTTCATCCTTTTTCTAACATTTCTAATCCTGGTTGCCATCGTAGAGGGCAGTCGAATTATCCAGGGATCCAGCCCCTATGCCATCCTTATTTCTCTTCTTCTTATACTTTCAGTGATCAGCATCCCACTTTCCATGTCGGTTTTTCTTGCAAGGGATTTTGCCCATACCAACAAGAATCTTAAACTGCAGCTCGAAAATGTAAAAGTACTTTCTGCCAAAACCATCGAACAGGAGAAGGAAAAGCAAAGAATTCTTGCCGGACAAAAAGAAAAACTGGAGGTACTGGTCAAGGAACGAACCGCTGAACTCGAATCTGAAAAGGAAAAAACCGAGCAATTGCTTTTGAATACCCTGCCACTGAAGGTGGTGAACGATTTGAAGGAGAATGGTAAAACTGAACCTGAAAGCTTCGAAGAAGTCACTGTATATTTTTCGGATATTGTTGGTTTTACCAACATTTCAACCCAGCTGGAACCGGCGTTGCTCATTGGCGAACTGAATGATATTTTCACCGCCTTTGACGATATCATGGAACGCAACCAATGCGAACGCATCAAAACCATCGGCGATGCCTACCTGGCCGTTTGCGGGATGCCTGAAAAAAATGACCTGAATGCCTATCACATGGCCAATGCTGCATTGGAAATCAGGGATTATATGACACGGCGAAATGAAAAATCGGATATCACCTGGAAGATTCGAATCGGCATCCACAGCGGCAAAGTGGTTGGAGGTATCGTTGGCGTTAAGAAATATATTTACGATGTGTTTGGCGATACCATTAATACTACCTCGAGAATGGAAAGCAATTCGGAGCCTATGCGCATCAACATTTCGGAAACAACCTGGGGATTGTTGGAAGGCAAGTTCGTATTCACCCCACGCAAACCTATGGAGATTAAAGGAAAAGGATTAATGCAGATGTATTTTTTGGAAGGTTGATTGATAGTTGATTCCCTAATTTCAGATAAACAATAGAAATGCGCTTTCCTGCGTAAATCTGCGTCAGCAAAAAAAATAGACGCTGATTTACGCGGATTGGTTATGATTGGTAATTTTGGAAGGGAAAATTATTAGATATGTTGAAAAAAATCTGCGCTTTTCTGCGTCAATCTGCTTCTTTCTTTTAAAGTTCTATCCGTGCCTCCGTGGATCCTTATTTTGCCACTGATCTGCCATTATTCTATGATTAAAACAAGTATTTTTTGTAAAAGTTATTAACAATTTTAAGCTGCGTATTTCATTATATCAACATACGGGGTTCGCCGAATAACTACAGCAAATGCTCTTGAAAGAAGTTTGTTTCTGATTACATTAATCGTACTCATTTTGGACTTTCCTTCATCTAACCTTTTCTGGTAATAGTTTTTCATTTCCCGATTGTGTTGAATTGCAGACTTTGCGCATTGGTCCAGCAGTGATTTTATTTTTTTATTCGCAAGGTTATTAACTTTGGTTTTCCCTCTTAAACTTGTCCCGGACCTATTTGGAAAAGGTGCAATTCCGCAATAAGAAGCAAACTTTCTCCATGTCTTAAATTGTGTAAAACCGTTTGTAAATACCATTAAAAACAAGGCTGTTTGTGGCCCTATGCCTTTTATACTTGTGACTAACCCGAACAATAACTTTAATTTTTCATTGCTTTTTACAATCCTGTCAATCTCATTTTCTACCTTATCGATTTGAAGGGTTGTATCTTCAATCATCTTTTCCTGAACTTCAAACATGACTTCGTTGCCATTTCTTTCCAGAAACAGCTTAAATTCACCTACCCGCGCTTTATACCCGGCACGCTGCTTAACTAACTGCTCACGCAATGAAAGCAAATTTTTTATATCCTGGATGTCTTGCGAAGGAAGTTCGTATGGAGTAAGTTCTTCCCTGCGGTGATACCCATAAAGGGCAATTTTTTTTGCATCAATTTTATCATCCTTGCCCCGGGCAATCCCCAAGGATCGCTTAATCGCCAAGCCGGGGACCAAAACAAAAGGGAATCCATTTTCTTGTAAATAACAAGAAAGGGGATAAGTGTAAATCCCTGTATGTTCAAAGACAAACAAAATCTCCTGCTTTTTAAATGAAGTATTCTTCAATACCCACTTCCCCATACCAATACAACCTGTTTTGGTGTTTTTGAACCCATAAGGTTTTTGATTGCTTTGGATACGCAACTCATTGTTAAGTTTCCCAACATCAATTCCAATAATTTCTTTGAACCTCATAATTTTATTACTTTTGAGTGATTAAAAAATGGTTACTTAAACTAAGACCTTTAATAGGTAATATCTGAAATTCTATCTGGTTCTAGGTAACCTAATTAAAGAATGGGGACTAATACTGGCGTGAGGTCAAGAACCTATCTGGCGGAAAAGTTCACCCCATTCTTTTTTATTAACAATTTTCAAAGTTATCAACTCCCCCCAATCCCCCCTATAATAACAACATAAAAAAAAGAAAGAAAAAAAGAAAGAAAGAAAGGAAATGCAAATCTAAAGGTGGGCGGACAGGTTGCACTGATTTGCACAGATTATGACTAATCGTTTATCCCAATGGCCTGCTTTACTGAAACCTCCATTCTGCGCTAAAAAAAAATTAGACGCGGATTAACGCGGATTGGTTATGATTAATTCCGGAATGAAAATAGTTTCTGTAGCGTAAATTTTTGATCTGCGCTTTTCTGCGTAAATCTGCGTCTTACTTTTCAAATCCCATCCTTACATTCATCACACCATATTTTGCCACTGATTATCTGATTTACACAGATGATAACTGATCGGTTATCCCAATGGCCTGCTTTACCGAAACCTCCATTCTGCGCTAAGAAAAAGCAGACGCTGATCTGCGCGGATTGGTTATGATTGATTCCGGAATGAAAATAGTTTCTGTAGCGTAAATTTTTGATCTGCGCCTTTCTGCGTCAATCTGCGTCTTACTTTTCAAATCCCATCCTTACATTCATCACACCATATTTTGCCACTGATT
>JABMQA010000586.1 GCA_013203545.1 Bacteroidota bacterium | reverse complement strand
GTGGATCGCCAACACACATGGGCTCATATGCCATAAGTGTAACAACCGGTAGCGGGTTAACCATGATTTGGCTAAAAGCAGAACTTGTACATCCGTTATCGTCTGTATAAACATATTCTACAATAAAAATACCGGCTATTTCAGGATTGAATTCTGTCATTTCTGTACCCTCAACAAAGTAGGTACCATCCACTGGTAAACCACCATAAAGCGCAAATGGGTCTGAACCAATACAAACGGGCTCAAATGCTCCGAGGGTAACAAGAGGTAGCGGATTAACTGTAATCACAAACTGGCAGGAGTTTGTACAACCGTTACCATCAGTAAACTCATAAATGAAAGTATAGTCGAGGGGCCCCCATGCAGGATTCAATTCTGTCATTGGATTTCCACCCAGATCGTAGAAAGTACCACCTGGAGGATCTGCTCCCAGGTCGGCTAATATAATTACAGCTGCATCTTCACAAACTGCAAAGCTTTGCGGACAAATAACAATCGGCAGTGGGTTTACTGTGAAACCTAATGATTCTGTTGCATCCAGGCAAGGCTCAAATGCATAAGCATTGAGTGTGATTAATACAGGTCCAACATAGGCTGCATTCAGTTCAAAGAGTAAACCATTCATCATACCAGCTTCAACGGGATCAACAATCCATTCGGTTGTTTCGGCATTTTCGACAATCACTCCTGAAAAGTCAACTGTAAAGTTTTCACCTACACATTGATCCTCCGGATCTGCCGGCCAGTTTGAAATAGAAGCATCAAAACATATTATAGGTAGTAATGCACAAAGAACATTTGAAGGAGCTGATTCAGTTAGATCTTCAAGGATTTGTGTTACATAAAAACAGTATTCGTTACCATTTTCAAGTCCGGTAACCTGATATGCCAGGCCTTCCATCGGGCCAGCGATTAATGTACCATCATCGAAATAAACATTAAATGTAGGCACATATGGCTGAACTGTTGTAAAATTCAGGGCAGTGGCATAACTTGTTGGGTTACCTGCCGGTGGGAATGTTGTTCCAACATAACCAGCCGCATCAAGGGTAACATCATATGTTTCTGTTTCTACACCGGCACTTTCATCCCAAAGTTTAAGGGTGTAGGTATTTCCAACTGTATAGAGGTTAACATAGGATGATACAGTAGTAGCCCAAGGTGTAAAAGCATCAAATACGGTAAGGCCAACAATGTTAGCACCATCAAACACGGCAATTTCATCACCAGGATCAACCTGAACGCCATTAACATTACATTCTCCCATTACAATTTTCCAAAGGTCGGTGGGTTGTCCACCAGAGGGAGGTGTAAAATGGCCTGTACGTACAGATGTACTTACATCAGTAGGTATTGCAATTGCTTCCCATGTCAGGTCAACAAGTTCGTCACCCGGATCGGCAGTAAGAAGTACCGGTGCGAGTGGAGCAGCCGTTGTAAAGTTAAGCGCAGTGGCATAGCTTGTCGGGTTACCTGCGGGTGGGAATGTTGTTCCAACATAACCAGCCGCATCAAGGGTAACATCATATGTTTCTGTTTCTACGCCGGCACTTTCATCCCAAAGTTTAAGGGTGTAAGTATTTCCAACGGTATAGAGGTTAACATATGATGATACAGTGGTAGCCCATGGAGTAAAGGCATCAAATACGGTAAGACCAACAATGTTAGCGCCATCGAATACAGCGATTTCATCGCCCGGATCAACCTGAACGCCATTAATATTACACTCTCCCATTACAATTTTCCATAGGTCAGTGGGCTGTCCACCACTTGGAGGTGTAAAGTGTCCGGTTTTACCCATATTGGCAGGTACAGTAACGGAAGTACTGGCTGCATCAGCAGGCGGATAAACAAATCCGGTAATCGGATTATTAACCTGCACATAGTATCCATCCCCTGGCTGTGCATCACCAATCTGGTTAATCCATTGTCCCGGGGGTGGGAACGGGCTCCAGAAAATTTCCTTATTCCCATTGGTCCTGATAAATCCAACATCACTAAGAAGATCATTAAATGCAACCAAAGCATCCTGAGGGGCACTGGGCCGGTAGCCAAGGAAAATGTATCCGGCAGCCAAATCAATTGGTGTGGTTGGATCGCAATATTCGCCGGTCATGACCAAAGTACTGGTAAGCAAATCATTATGGAAATAATATCCATCGCTGTTGTTCCAATCGCCAATCTGATTAATCCATTGGCCCGGAGGTGGGAATGGTGACCAATAAACCTCCTGGTTGCCATTTGTCCTGACAAAATCGATTGTACCAAGTACATCTGTCAAAACGGTTAACATATTCATGTCTGGTGTAACAATTGGAGATGATACGAATTGATATTCCGCATACAATGGAATTTGAATTTCTGGAAGCACATCAGGTCCAAAAACCATCACTTCATCCAGATCGCCATTGGCAAAATAGAATTCGTTGTTCATGTCCAATTCCTGGTAAGCTCTAACAGATTGTTCTTCACCAGCACCACTACGGTAGAATACCCAATTGACGTATTCTCCATCGCTAAATCCATTTTTTTCGGGCGCTGCAAGCGTATCGTTACCGAATGCAACCATCCCGACATTGCTTGTACCGTTCCACTCAACGTAGCCGGCACACTCAAGAACACTTAGCTCATTGTAGTGAAAAACACCAATCCAGTCACCTGCCACCAATGCATCAACACCATCAAATACAACAGTGGTTTGAATGGCATAAACTGCAGATGAAGGGTTTTCAACGACTGGTAGCCACGTTGCTGGCTGCGCAAAACTAAATATTGGCAGCAGCATGAAGAGCAAAATCCATACTCTTGATTTGTAAACTTTTAATAACATGTAATCCTCCTTTTTTAAGATTCGTATTAATTAGGTTAAAAAAATTCTCGACTTTTCGTAAACAAATATATGATTATTATTTAAATTCCCTATCAATTTTTTAACTTTTTTTAAAGAACGAAAGCCTTGCACCTCCAAACCTTCAATGAATTTTCGTTGAAATTGTTCGAATAAAATGCAGACTACTATTATTTGAATGTAAATATACTAATTCATTAACAATTTTTATTCATACTTAAAATGCAGTGATACTTTTTGCATACCCTTTTAAATGAAGACATCTTCGCAAGACTTTAGGAGATACCGGCGATCATTTAACATAATTTATTGGTACTAAACAAGGTGCAAGAGGATAAAATTAATGAGCAAATATAGAATATTTTTTGTAACTTTTCAACAATTCAATCAATTTTTAACAAGATTTTTATTATTGCAATAAGGATTAATAATTTGTGTAATAAATCTTTTGATTAAAAACACTGTTTCCAATGTCAATGTGGACAATATAGATTCCTGGATTTAAATGCCTTAAATTCAACTTTACGGTTTGCTGATTAAGAATCAGGCTACCCGGGCTAAATTCCAGCCTCTGAAGCCTTCCATTTAAATCATAAATATTTATGCTAAATAGCTCATTCAAATTGGCCATGTTTTGAATATAAAGATCTCCTCTACAGGGATTGGGATATATTTTCAAATTTCCGGAATTAACAGCCTCGAAAATATTGACGGTTGTATCGATAGTCAGCAGCAGTTGATCTGAATCTCCTGTGGTACAGGGATCAATGGGCTCTGCAGTTAAGGTTAATGTGGCTCCGGCAATGGAAATATCAAAAACTCCGGGAGTATAAACGGGGTCTAAAATCGCCAGGTTTGTAAAAGTACCGTCACCAGAGCTACTCCATAATATTTCTGCAAAATTAACAGCCTCGCCATTTAGCTGCGCCGTTTCGGTGCTAAATATGATTTGATCATCCCCTGCAAATACCTCCGGTAAAGGAATAATACTCAAAGTAATGCTATCCTCCTGTATCAGGCTACAAGGCCATACAGGTACTGCTGATAATGTAAGGGTTACAAAACCGGTACTGATATCATCTTCCCCCGGAAAATAGGTAGGGTTTAATGTGGCTGGATTGCTAAAATTACCATCACCGGAGGTAAGCCATTGTATGGTTAGGTAAACCGTGGCTGATCCTGACAATTGATGATTTTCATTCTCACAAATAACAGCATTCTCGCCGGCATTTACCTGTGGAAGGGAATTTATTGTTAATACCAGGCCATCTTCAATGTTCGTATTACAAGGGAATTCGGGTAAAGCAGTTAAGGTTAAAACCACCTCCCCGGATAAAATATCTTCGGCACCGGGCGTGTACAAAGTGACCAGCGCGTTCGGGTCGTCAAATGTACCATCACCTGAACCTGACCAAACCACTTCATCATAATTTATGGCAGAGGCACTAACCTGGTAGCTGTTCGTTTCACATATTGTTGCATCGCTCCCCGCATTTATAACCGGAAGATTGACTATGTTAATTACAAGATCATCAGAAATAAAGTCGGTACAGGGTGAAAAAGGTGTGGCGGTTAAAGCAATGCTAACGGATCCGTTGGATATATCGTTAATACCAGGTGTGTAAGTGGCACTTAGTTCCGTAGGGTCACTAAAAATTCCATCACCATCTGAAGTCCACAAAATCTGGAGATAATTGGATGCGATTCCAACCAGCTGGGCTATCTCCCCCTCACAAATGGTGATATTGTTCCCGGCATTCGTATTGGGCAAAGATGAAACAAATACTACTACATCATCATTTGCATTAATGGTACATGGGGTAACTGCTTCAGCAGTAAAAGTTAACTGAACCTGTCCATTTGTAATATCACTGGTCCCCGGTGTGTATTCAGGATCTAAAATTCCAGTGTTACTGAATGTGCCGTCTCCGGCAGTAATCCATACCAGATTTCCATAATTTGCAGCAACAGCATTTAACTGCGCAAATGCATTTTCACAGATTGTTTCATCATCGCCTGCATCAGCTGTAGGGGATAATATGATATTGATTGTTAACGATGAATTAGCCGGTTCGAGGCACGGTTCAAAGGGAATTGCTATCAGGGTCAGGCTGGCGCTGCCATTCAGAAGATCGTTTGCTCCGGGAAAATATACGGGGTCGGGAATATATGGATTGGAGAAAATACCATCGCCCGAGGAGATCCACTCAACCCCTGCAGCATTGGAGCTATTACCACTTAACTGTACATTTTGGTTCTCACAAATTACTTGATCGCCGCCGGCATCAACTGTTGGAGGCATTACCACGATAATAGATAATGTATCTGTTAAGTATTCGGTATCCGATGTTACTTCAGCAATATATTGGGTAGATTGAGCCGGGTTGACAACAGGATTCGATATCGTTGATGTAAAACCGGCCGGAATTGATGACCAGTTATAGGTATAGCTACCTGACCCACCGGAAGGAATGACATTTAACTGAACACTACTACCAACGCATATTGAATCACTTTCCGGCTCCAGTACCATATAAAAACCTTCGGCATCAAAAGTTGCCAAAATGGCGAGACCATTTGCTGTATAATTTGTACAAGAGCTCCATGATCCCGTATCGCACGTTACCTCCGCATCATATGCTTTTACAACACTCCATGAAAATGCTTTCCAATTTATCCACTCACCTGAGTCAAATCCATCTTTTTCAGTTGAAAAATTATCATCCCCAAAGAGTATAATCCCTGTATTTGCATCCCCAAGCCACATTGTTGCGCCACCACAAGTTTCAACCCCTTCATCATTCAGGTAGAAGCCACCTACGTAATCACCAGGTTTAAGCGGCCACCCATTAATATCAGGCTCACATACCAGTGGCACTGAAATTATATGTGTACTCGGGGTTTGAACAAATTCCCATCCGGGCGGTAAGCCTTGGGCTGAAGCGTTTAAAGCTGTAAGATACAGAAAAAACACAGGAATAATAATTGCGTAGTTTTGACTTTTCATGGTAACAATATTTAATATCTAAAAATCGCCTGTAAAAATAAACATAAAGGGATGTTTTTCCAAACACAATACAAAAAAAAAACAAAAAGGGGTTTGCAAAAACAAACCCCTTTTTTGAAGTATTCAATTTAATGATTAGTTAACAGCAACCTTACGGGTAAAGACTTTTCCGTCAACAGTTTCTATTCTCAGGAAGTAGATTCCGGTTTCTAAGTCGGAAACATTAATCTGAGCTTCGTTACCACCAACGATTTGCTCCATAACAGCCTGACCAACATAGTTAACAACTGTTACAGATTGAATTGTGTAATCTGTAACAATATTTACAACATCAGTTGCAGGGTTCGGGAACACGTCAAGGCCATATACACCGTCGATATTGTTTACAGATGTGATACTCATGGTCATGCCATTGGCAACTGAGTAACCATACTCCATATACATTCCATCGTAGCTTGGATAATTCGGGTCGAAGCTAAATACAACCTCAAATGTTTCGTCAGTTGACTGACGATACAGTTTGAAGTATATTTCTTCGCCAATTGCCAATCCTTCTACCTCTTCGGTAAGTGGATCATCACCCATGGCCACAATCTTAACATCCTGTGTCCTGGTTTCGAATTCAACAAATCCTACACACAAACCATCAGCGTTGAATGCACCCACAGCGTCTCCAACCTGGAGTTGTGCAGTAACTGCATTGTTCAGATAGATCAGGTGCGGATATGATGTATTCACGACTTCATTCCAAGGAGATGAGGTGATGAAATCGGTTTCGATACCCAAGTTGTAGAAAATAGGCAGATCGAGATCAGTTTCCGGGAAGGTAACATCAAAGTTAACAAACGGAGTCTTGTTGATCAACAGATATGATTTACCAGGAGTTACCGCAGTAAAGTCAGGATTTGTTGCTTCACTCGACCAGGCTTTACCACTTCTCCATTCGTAGAGAGCCAATACTTCGTCAACATTTGCACCAAACAGGTCCCTGATGTTAACTGTATCGTTACTAAGAACAGGTAAATAAGTAAACTGACCACCAACGTTGAACATTTGTGCTGCACCGCTGTACGGGCCAAATATTGGCAGACATACCGGACTCAGCATATTGTTCATCTTGGCTTTGTATCCTAACAGGTCTGCATTGTCGCCCCAAACACCAATCTGGTTGATGTCAGGATCCGGCACAGTCCAGAAGTATTGACCGGTCTCATTAATCATAATGGTAAGATGGTCGTAGGCATCCATATTCCTCTGCCAGATTACTGGAACAGTTTGGGCTGGATCTGAAAGGTTGAGATAGGATGAAATACCCATCCAATATTCCGGAATTGGCGCACCGCCAACAGCTTCAGGTAATTCAACCAGTTGGTGAGGAATGTAAATTGTAAAGTCAGCTTCTGCTGTTACCTGACAACTACCCTGGCCTTCAACAAATACATGCAGGGTTACCCAGTAATCGTT
>JABMQA010000585.1 GCA_013203545.1 Bacteroidota bacterium | reverse complement strand
CCGGATAATGCGCAAATAATGATGATAAACAGTAATGATTTTAATTTCATGATTTTTTGAATTGATGTTTGGTTACTGAATGATAATTTTGCAGGTCCTTGCATAATTACCGGATTGTATTTTGCAAAAAAAATATCCCCTCTGACACTTTGCTTCCGGTGTGATCAGAATGCAATTTCATCCCCATCCTGCGACCAACAGGGATCAAGATCTTCGGCGGCATCAGTTGTGAATTGCTGAATTTGCTGTGCATTTACAGTAGGAAAGCATAGCAGCAGACAGGTTGTCAACAGAAAAGCAAACTGTATTTTCAGGCTTGTATTTGAAGGGGTTAGGGGGTGGATTTTCTGGTCAATATGGAAAGCAGGAGAAAATTCCACCCTGTAGTCCCTCAAGGGACACATCCTCCGAAACTTAGTTAATTTCTATATTATGCTTGGTGTATAGAAAGCAACAGTCATTTTTTATTTATTCCAATATTGTTTTCGGTGACCAGGCAGGGCACACATCAAATGCGGCATTGTTGGATAAATTTACAGGGTTGCTCCCATCTGAGGTCATCATGTAAATCTCAAAATTGCCCTCCCTTTTCGAATTTGATGTTTTTGATTGTGATTTCACATTAAATGTTATTGTCAATGTAAAAGCTACAATCATCGTCGAAACCAGTACAAATCCAGAGAACATAATTTTCTTCATAAATATCACCGTCCTATTTGTAAATCATTTGTTTAAACGGACTCTTATTATGAAATAAATCTACAATGCGTATGTCAGTCCTAATAATATTCCCAGCGGGCCAAAGGTTTTGTCCAACTCCCGGTTTGTTTGATTTTCACTGATTTTGGCTTTCATGGATAAATAGACCAATTTGGCGTTGAAAAAAAACCGTTCGTTATTAATTCTTAAGCATTTTACCAGCTTTTAGTTCGTGTTCCTTTACCTGATTTTAATTGTTTTAACAGCCTGAGGCTTTTTATCCACAATAATCCGGCACAAATAATTACCCGCCGGTACATTGTTTCCTTTCTCATCCAAACCATTCCAGGTAATTTTTTGGAGACCTTTATGCTGTTTTTTATCTACAAGATTTTTTATCAGCTTTCCGGAAGAATCAGTAATTGAAAGGTGAACACGACTGGTTGAACCGAGTGAATACTGAATGTTGATTTTTGAGTTGAAAGGATTTGGAAATACTTTAAGAACAGGATTTACATTCTCAATGGCATTGTCTGCCGATAATATTCCCACTTCTTTTACCCAAACATCGTCATTCCCGGTTCTGTTGGATGAAAACACGATTCTGGTGCCATCCGGCGACCAGGAAGGATACACATCGTCGGCAGTATGTGTGGTAAATTGAATGGCATCGCCACCGCTTTCAGGAATGATGTAAACATCAAAACCCCCTGATTTATCATTCATATAGGCCAGGTAATTACCATCCGGCGACCAGGAGGGGGTGTATTCATTGCCGGGATCGCTTGTCAGTTGAATCAATTCACCTGATTCCATATCTTTAATCCAGATGTCAAAATTTCCCGACCTGTTGGAAGCAAAAGCAATATTTTGCCCATCCGGCGAAAAGCACGGGAAGTTATCTGAAGCATCATTTGTTGTAATTTGCGTGAGCGATGTTCCGTCAGAAAGCATGGTCCAGATATCATGATTTCCGGCAATATTTCTTGCAAAAATTGTTTGGGAGCCATCGAGAGAAAATTTCGGGGCCATATTCGCCGCCTGGTTATTTGTTAAGTTAATGGCTTCGCCGCCGGGAAACGGTACCATGTAAATATCCCAGAAGGGCTCGTTTTGCCCATCATAAAACACAATAAATTCACCATCCGGCGACAGGTCAAAATGATGTATGGATTGCCTGTTGATTTCAATTTTTTCTGCCGTTCCGCCATCTGCCGGAACCTTCCATATCGAGAATCCATACCAGCCTGAACTTTTATCACTACTCCTGTTTGATACAAAGCAAAGTTGGCTGCCATCGGG
>JABMQA010000584.1 GCA_013203545.1 Bacteroidota bacterium | reverse complement strand
ATGTTAAGGGTACGGCTTGGTACAAGGCTTCCGGTTTATATCCCGCAACGTATCACCGACAAACTTCGTGATATACTGGCAGGGTTTAAGGCAAAAGCTTCTAAGATTGGTTTCAGGCAATTTGTCATTCAAACCCATTTCGAATCGGCCATGGAGATTACACCGGAAGTTAAAGTAGCTGTTGAAAAATTACTGTCGGCCGGATGGATCGTAACCAATCAGCAGGTGTTTACAACTGCAGCTTCGCGGCGCGGCCATACCGCAAAATTAAGGCAGGAGTTGAATCGTATCGGAGTACTTACATATTACACTTTTTCAGTTAAAGGGTACCAGGAAAATAAACACAACTTCGCAACCAATGCACGCGCCATCCAGGAGCAGTTAGAAGAAAAAGTTGTGGGTGAAATACCTGAAGCGTTTTATGATACCATTAGAAGATTTCCGCTGCACGCAGAAGATATGGTTGAAAATATTTCCGGGTTGCAGAACAAAGCGGCATTGCCATTCCTTGCTACCGACAGGAATGTAATAAATTTACCGGGCGTGGGTAAGAGCCAGACATTCCGGACAATTGGCATAACACACGATGGTCGCAGGATTCTGGAATTCGAACACGATCCATACCGTAACCATAGCCCGATTATTGGCGAACTGGGAAAAATAGTTATCATCGAATCCAAATCGATTGCTGAATATATGGATCAAATTGATCAGATGGGTGAAGACCTGACTGATTATGAGAGCTTGTGGGGCTATTCGTTGGGAGCTACCGAACCACGTATGCCCATATATGAGTATCCTGATTACGATTTTGAGATCACCTCGGAACTTACCAATTTTCAACTGTTCGAAACCATTGTATCAGAGAAGTAATCCCAATTATTTAGGTGGTTGTTTTATTTGTGGGAATGGAATGATATACAGTTCTTCAATACATTTTTTATAAACCCCTGAATTGAAAGCCCTGCCCCGTCCATTTTAACCCATGTTACTGTACTGATGAAAAAATGCATGATCAGAAGTTCATATATGCACTTTGAATATAAAAAATCCTATCTTTGAAAATTATTTCATTAGTAAAAGCGAATTTTTTTTTGCGTTGACCCGAAAAGAATTATTAATTTATATAGAAAGTAAATACGAATTATCATGGAGAACAACGAAATGTTGGCATTGGGTATGATTGAAACCAGAGGTTTTACGGCCATGGTTGAAGCTTCGGATGCTATGCTGAAAGCAGCAAAAGTTGAATTGGTTGGCTACGAAAAAACAGGTGGCGGTTATGTTACAGCCATTGTAAGAGGAGACGTTGCTTCAGTGAGGGCCGCAGTAGATGCAGGTGTACGTGCCGCAGAGAAAATCGGGGAAATTATTTCTACGCATGTTATTCCACGGCCACATCAGAATGTTGATTCAGCCCTTCCCCTGGGTAGCAAAACCAATAAAAAAGGATAAATATTATGAGCGACTCAAAAGCACATATTGATTTAAGGACCTATGTGTTCCTTGATTCATTGCAATTGCAGATGGCATCCTACCTGTCAACTGTTTCAAGAGGCTACCTTCCGGTTGGCGGACAAGCCTGCTGCATTATCGAAATTGCACCGGGTATCGAAATCAACACCCTTACTGATGTTGCTCTGAAGGCGACCAATGTAAGGCCGGGTATGCAAATTGTCGAACGCGCCTATGGTATGTTAGAGGTACATTCCGACAGCCAGGGAGATACACGTACTGCCGGCAATGCGGTATTAAATGCAATTCATAAAACTGAAGACGAGAGGATTAAACCAAGAATTCTTACAAGTCAGTTAATTAGAAATGTTGAAGATCACCACGCACAGTTGATCAACCGTACCCGTTGGGGAATGATGATACTGAGAGGTGATACCTTGTTTGTACTCGAGGTTGAACCTGCAGGCTATGCTTATTACGCTGCCAACGAAGCTGAGAAAGCCGCCAACATCAAAATTATTGATGTAAAAGGTTTTGGTAAATTTGGCAGGGTTTACATTGCAGGTCTTGAAGCTGAAGTATTGGAATGCAAGACGATTGTGGAAAAAAGACTTGCCGAAATAACCGGAAGACCCGCAAAAGAACAATAAAAATAGTTTCAAATTTAAAGAATAGGAGATTGTTTAATGGCTGATTTCAATACAGATGCCCTGGGCATGATCGAAACAAGAGGTTTTACTGCCATGGTAGAAGCTTCTGACGCAATGGTAAAAGCCGCCAAAGTTGAGTTAACAGGCTATGAGAAAACAGGTGGCGGATATGTTACTGCCATTGTTCGTGGT